>JBJEED010000084.1:0-33997 GCA_051872765.1 Bacilli bacterium
AGGGCTTAAGCCCTTTTTATATATGGTTTTACAAGATTTTACTGCAAAACTAAAGTTTTTTATCATTTAAAAATATTTACAAAAAGAAAAAATGTCTTTTCTGACATTTTTTCAATTGATATTTTATAATTAGCAACTACATTTATCACCGAATTTTCTTCTAATCGCTGAGCCAACTATTCTACCAAGTTCTAAAGATAAATTTATAGCTCTAATAATAGCATTTAATGCAGTTGCACTAATGCTACCAGCTCCACCTTTAATCTCAATAAGTTCACTTTTTTGCATTACATGAAATTGGTCTTATATATCCATCTACTACTCCAATTATAAATGTAATAATGGCACCTATTCCTATTCCAACTACCCATTTAGCAGCTCCACCTTTTATTTCAACTAATTCACTTTGAACTAACACAAGACCTTACTCCTTTCTAATTTGTATTTTAAATCAAACATATTAATAATTTCTCTTTTATGAGAAATATATATAATTGTTTTTTCTTTAAAAATATCAAATATTTTATTCATAATATCAATTTCCTCTTCTAAATCTACTTCACTTAAAGCCTCATCCAATATTAGATAATTACTTTGCTTCAAAATACTTCTTGCTAATATTATTTTTTGTCTTTCTCCACCTGATATATTAAAACCATTATCTTCTATCATAAAATTATTTCTCATTAGCTTAGAATCTCTTAACTTTTTTAAATTACAAATATCTAATACTCTCTCATATTCTTCATCATTTATATTTCTACCATATATAATATTATTCTTCAAAGTATCATTTTCAATATAACTATTTTGAGATACATAAGTCATATTAAATGAAATACTACTTGGGGCTATATCTTTCAAATTAACATTTCCTATATATATTTCTCCTTCATATTCCTCAAAATATTTAAGTATTATTTTAACAAGAGTACTCTTACCATAACCACTATCTGCATATATTAAATATTTACTTCCATATTTAATTTGCATATTTACATTATCAAATAATTTATTAACACCATCATAACTATAAGATAAATTTTCTATTATAATATCTCCTTTAATATTATGCTCATTTATTTCATAATTTTTTGACTTTATAATTAATAAATCATTTATTCTATTATAAATATTTTTTATATAATTTATATTTGGTTCTATATCAATTATATTTTTTAGTGGTTCTTTAAAATAATATACTATTGAATTAAACAATATAAATTCTCCCAATGATATAATATTATCATTAATAAAGATTATACTTGTAAGTATCAAAATCACACTAAATATACTACTAATAGTATCTTTTATAACTATTTGATTATTTAATGTATTTTTATATAGTCTTATTTTATCTAAATAACTAATATACTTAATTTCTAATTTTTTTATAGAACTATTTATCATATATAAATTTTTATTTATTTCATAACCATTTATACATTCATTTAAAGTTTTATTATATTCACCCTCACTCACTAACATATCTTCACTTCTTTTGTTAAACGTTCTTTTAAAAACTAAAACAACTAAATAATATAAGAATAATTCTATACCGCTTAAGATAAATAGTTTTATGTTAATACTTAACAATAATATTAGACTTATAATGACTAATATTATATTTGTTGACAAATTTAATATTAAATCACTAAAAATATCTTTAAAAACATTCAAATCATTTAATCTACTAATACTTTCTCCAATAGATTTACTTTTAAAAAACTGGTACGGAAGATTAAAATATTTTCTTATAATATCATTATTTAAATTAAGTGATATATTTTTTTCTACATCTATAATATATTTATTCTTGTAGAAAATCATAATATTTTTTAGTATAAATAGTATTATAAAAAAAATAGATATTTTAAATAAATAGTCAAATTTATAATTAGGTAGAACTATGTCTATACATATAAAAGTATAATAATTACTAAAAATTCCAAAAAGTAATGTTAATAAAGATAATACAATTATTCGAATAGACTTTTTCTTTTCTAATTTTATATATTCTATAATAAATTCAAACAATGTTTTATGATTATTTATTTTACTAAATTTCTTAACTGGAAATATCACTAATGAAGAATTTAAATACATGTTTTTAAATTCTTCAAGTTTTATTTTAGAAATATTACTAGATGGATCCATTACTATTACATTGTCTTTCTTTACACCATAAACAACTATAAAATGATACATTCCATTTTTTAACACATGACATATTATTGGAAATGATACTTCTTTATTAACAATATTTTCATAAGTATAATGAACTCCATATCCATCAAATCCAAAACTTCTTGAACCATTTATTATATTATAAGCATTAGTTCCATCAATATTAGTTTTTAAGATATATGTAACTTCTTCATGTGAGGCCTCACATCCATAGTATTTCATTATAGATAATAAACATGAAGGTCCACAATCCTTAAAACCATTTTGTCTAACTATTACTTTTTTATCCATTTTAACCCTCCTATTAATATAATTAGTAATAGTTTTATAAAACACTACTTTTATAAAAAAAATTATTAAAAAAGTATCAATTATTTTTTGATACTTTTCTTATTTTTCTTATTTTCAAGTTCAATAGCTTCACCTGTCTTATTTTTTACTTCAAGTTTTCTTTTTCTTAATTCTTTTATTCTTTTTTTCTTTACTTCTGCTTTAGATTCACCTTTATTATATTTTTTATTTATCGTTGGGCCAACTATAATAGCATACATACAACTCTCTATTATCTTAAATAATCCTATTGCAATAAAATAATATGACATTATATATAAAGATAAAAATTTATTATTATAAATAACTATACTAATTATCATTCCTATACACAAGGAAAATAAGGTTACAGGTATCTTAACATATAATTTTGATTTATTTAATTTTTTTATTTCTATAATATCAGCAACTGCATTAAATATTGTATATGATATTACTATTTCAGAAAACGCTACATTATATAATACAAATCCATTTTCATTAGAACTAATCAATGTTATAGTTGCAAATATTATACTTAAAAGTGATAATAATAAATAATAATATTTCTTATCATTTTTTATTAGTGAATAAGCCACTAAAGAAAAGAAACTAAGTACATATAGTGATGTATAAACATACATAGATGTTTGAGCATTTTGATTTAAATCACTAAATAGCAATAACATATAACCAATTACAAGTACAATACAATCAACAATTATGTCTATTATTGTACAAATTTTATTTTTATCTAACCCTTTTTTCATTCTTCACTCCTTTTATTAATTTTTATCTGCAAATCCAAATATATCAAATTTTTCATCTAAAAATACATATATTATTTTAAGTAAAGCTACTACTGGCGTAGCTATTACCATACCTAAAATGCCAAATAAATTTTCAAATATTAATAATGAGATTATTATTGTTATTGGACTTAGATTCATTTTTTTACTCATAACTAATGGTTGCAATATATTACCTTCTAGAGTTTGAACTACAAGTATAAATATAAGTGTTAATATACCTATTGCTGGACTTTGTGCAAAACCTATTGCTCCTGCTACTATTGCTCCCATATAAGGTCCAACATAAGGAATAAGATTAGTAACTACACATACAAATGATACTAATACTGATGCATTTAATCCAATAAGTGAAAAACCTATTACCGAAACTATAAATAGTAATAACGATAACCATAAAGTACCACTAACAAAAGAATACAAAGTTTCATTTATTTTACCTAATAAATATGACACTTCTCCCTTTGCTTTTTTAGGAAAAAATTCAATAAAAGTACCAGATACCTTATCAAAATCATATAAAATATAAAAGCCTAAAATTAAACTTAATACAATTTTACCAATTCCACTAGCAAATCCGGCTACTATGTTCATTGCAAAAGATGGTAATCCTGTTTGCAATTCAGTTAAATATGTTTGTATTTTTAACATAAATGATGCTTTAATATTATCCAAATTTTCTAAACTCAAATCAGATAACTTTGCAAATATATCATTTATCTTTTCTGTTATATCTGTTGCTATTCCTGGCAGAGTACTAACCAAATCAGCTATTTGAGAACCAAGTGATGAGATAGTAAAGAATAAAATAGTACCAACCACTACAATCATTATTAAATATGTAAATACTACACTAAGTCCTCTTTTTACTCCTTTTTCTGTTAATTTATTAACAATTGGATTTAACAACCATGCAATGAACCACCCAAAGAACAAAGGAGATATTATAGATAGAATTCTACCAACTAAACTAAGTATTTTCCATTCTCTTACGATTAATGTTAATACATAGATTAATAAAATAATGAATAATACAAATAATATCTTAAGAATTTTGTTACCAGTTGTTAATAGCTGATTAATTTTTTTATTTTCACCATTTTTCATATATAAATCCTTTCTTAAAAAGTATAAATATAGTTTAATAAATAATATAAAACTTACTTATTTTTATACCTTTTTGTATTACAAAACAATAATATCACATTTATCTTAAAAAAAATAGTTCTAAACGAACTATTTACTCATTTTCTTCATTTGTTTTCTCATATAAGTGTTTATTTGATGTTCATATTTTTTATATAATAATCCCATCCCAACACCACCAGCAAAAGCCATCATTTTTTCTACTGTTTTTATAATATCCACACTCCTTTGGTATTAGTATGGATAATTATTTCAATATTATACATGTTTCATATAAGTATTTCTGTTATTAGCATATAAAGTTTGTATTGATGAATTAAATGAGCTTAAACTTCCTAGTATAATAAGAGATGACTTTGCTCTTGTAACGGCAGTATAAATAAGCTTATTATAAAACATTCTCATAAAACTTTTTGCAAGTATTACTACTACATTATCATATTCACTACCTTGAGCTTTATGTATACTAATTGCATAAGCTAAACTAAATTTATCAAAGTCTCCATTTGTATAAGTAACAATACCGCTTGAATATTCAATATCAACTATCATCTTTTTATCAATTATATTTATGTCTTTAATATACCCAATATCTCCATTGTAAACATTATTATCTATATCATTTACTAGTTGTATAACCTTATCTTTAATTCTATAGTATTTATCACCTATTTGATACTTTTTATGATTAGAATTAAAGATTTCTGCCATTAGATTATTTAAATTATCAATCCCATTTAAACCTTTATACATTGGAACTAAAACCTGAAAATTCTCTATTGGTATTTTTTTCTTTTTTATATTTTCACATATTTGAGTAAGATAAGTCTGAATATTATCATCACTACTTTCAATAAACTTAAAATCACTATAATCTTCTATATAATCAAATTTCTTTTGATTTTTTATATCAGATGCAATATCTGATATATAACTTCCTTCTTTTACTCTATAAATAGTATTTAAACATTTACTTTTAATGTTTTTTTGATTTAATAAATCTCCTAAGATATCACCGGGACCAATTGAAGGAAGTTGATTAGCATCTCCAATCATAATTAATTTAACATTCATTTTTAAGCCTTTTAATAATGATGAAAATAAGAAAATATCTATCATACTTGCCTCATCAATAATAACTACTTTTTCATTAGCTTTATTGTATTCATCTATTTGAAATGTTCCTGTTTCTTTATTCCATTTTAAAAATTTATGTATTGTATATGCACTAATTCCAACACTTTCCTGCATTCTTTTTGCACTTCTTCCTGTTGGTGCAAGTAAAACCATATCTTCTTTTCTAAGTTTATCTTTATCTTGTAATATTTGCACAATTGTTTTAATAATTGTTGTCTTACCTGTACCAGGACCTCCCGTTATGATATAAAAATTATTACATAAAGCACCTTTAATCGCAGATTCTTGTGTTTCATCAAAATCTATTTTATTTTTATTTTCATAATATTTTATATAATCATCTATATCTTTCTCTTTAGTCATTTGCTTTATACTATTAATTCTATTTATACTCATAAGTATATCCTTCTCTGTTATATAAAAATCATATAACATCAAACAATTATCTATTTCAACTAATTCTTTTTCATCTAATAATTTAGCTATATAAGCAAGATAAATATCACTATCAAAATTAGTGGTAAAACATTTTTTCATTTTTAAAAATAATTCTTCCTTCTGAATTAATGTATCTCCACTTTCATAACACATAATGTACAAATTATATTTAATTAAAGCATATATTCTATATGGATGATTATCCTCATGATTCATTAAGAATATAGTATCTAGTTTATCAAACGAAATATCAGGATATAATTCATAAATATTTTCACTTACTATATTCATTAAGTCCATTTTATATTTAGTTATTAAATTGATTGCTTCTTTAACACTAAAACCATATGAATTAAGTTTTAGTATTAAATCTTGATTCATATCACTGTTAACTATTATATCATGCATTTTTCTAGCTTTTTCAATAGTCATTCCACTAATAGTTTGAAGTAATTCATAATTATTCTTAATTACATCAATTGTATCTGTTCCAAAATGTTCAACTATTTTCTTAGCAGTCTTAATTCCTATACCTCTAAACATGCCACTACTTAAATATAAAATAATACTTTCTTTATCAGTTGGTGGCTTAATTTCATAGGTTGATACATTAAATTGTATACCATATTTAGGATGTTCAACCATTTTACCATAAAATAAATAATCAGAATCATAATTAATATCTGTAAATGAGCCAGTAAATCCAACTATTTTATTTATATAAATTTCATAGTCTTCTTCATTAGTCTCTTTTACTCTAAAAAGACCCACTTTATATGGTCCATTATTACTTTCAAAAATAATTTTTTTAATATTTCCTAATATGTACTTCTCCATATAAAATATATTATCATAATTTATAAAAAATTAGTACTTATTTTTTAGCATAGTATTTAAGTTCTATAAAATATATTATTTATATAGTAAATTTACTATCGATTTAATGTATTTATCTTATTATTTATGATAAGACTATGATATACTATTAATAAAGGAGAATTATATTATGAGTAGTAGTAATAAAGCAATGGACTTTAAATGTCCAAGTTGTAGTGCACCAATAACTTATAAAATAAAAAGTAAAAACTGGACTTGTGACTATTGTAAAAACTCATTTACTTTAGAAGAAATAGAAAAATTTAATAAAAAAAATAGTATTGAAAATATTAAACAAGAAAAAAAATCGGATAATTCTAAAGGTGATTATATAAGATACTTTTGTAAAAACTGTAATGCAGAAATTATCGCTGATGAACAAACTGTTTCCACATTTTGTATATATTGTGGAAATACCGCAATTTTAAAAGAAAAATTAAGTGGTGCATTTGCACCTTCTAAAATAATTCCTTTTAAAAAGGATAGACAAGAAGCTATAGATGCTTTTGTTAGCTTATCAAAAGGTAGGCGATTTATAGCAAAAGAATTTAATAGTGAAAAGAACATAGAAAAAATAACAGGAATATATATTCCCTTTTGGTTATATGATCTCAGCGTTGAAGGAAAAATTGAGGCTAGTGCTGAAGATGAAATGAGATGGATGAGTGGAGATAAAACTTATATTAGAACTAAAGTATTTAATTGTATAAGAGAAGGAAGTGCCAAGTTTAATAGAATTCCAATTGATGCTTCAACTAGATTTGATAATGACATTATGAATTCAATAGAACCATTTGATTATGGTGAAATGGAAAAATATAATCATGCTTACTTATCTGGATATCTTGCAGAAAAATGTGATGATGATCCTAAAAAAGCAGAAGAGAATGTCAAGATGAGGGCAGTCAATACATTAAGAAATATCATGAAAAATAATATAAGACATCAAGTAGTTACTATAAAGGAAGATACATTAAAATCAGGTGATATATCTAATGAATATGTATTACTTCCAGTATGGATGGTTAATGTTAAATATGGAAATAAAATATATCCATTTGCAATGAATGGACAAACTGGTAAATTTATTGGAAATATTCCTATAAATAAAAAGAAAGTATTCTTAGTTTCACTACTTATGTTTATTGGTATTTTTATAGTAGTAATATTAGTTTCCCATTTAATATATTTAGGAGGTAACTAATGAAAAATAAAATTTATATACTATTAATTATCGTTTTAACTATATTTAATTTTAATGTTATAAAAGCAAGTGAAGTAACTGATACAACTAATCAAGATATAAACAAAATATATGGTGATAGAAATAATGTGCAAAATTATGGCGTTGTTAAAAGAGGAATCACAATTACAAAAAATAATCTATCAAACATCCTCAAAACTCCATATGTGAATCCTAATTTAAAAATATATGATTATGCAAAAATATTAAATGATGATGAAACTGAGAAGATCTATTCTAAAATAATAAGTTTTAAAAACAAAACTAATATGGAATTTATAATAGTAACTATAAATAGTAACTACTCTGATTCTGAAAACGATACTTATGCAAGTGATTTTTACGACTATAATGATTTTGGGTTGGATACATATAATTATGATGGTCTTTTATTACTTAGAAATGCTAATAGTATGTCTCCTTATTATAACCTTTATGCTTTTGGAGAAGCATGCGTTGTTTTTCCAGTATCTGAATTAAATTACATTTTAGACGAAATATATCCAGAATTTGTAAATAAACAATATTTAAAAGGAATAAATAAAGTTCTTGATGAATTAAATGATTACTATGATATTAATCCAGATGGTAGTGGTTATGTAGATGATAATGGAATCTATCATGAATCATTTAAACCACCATATCTTTTAGCAATTATTATTTCAGTAGTATCAACAATTATAATTATGATTTCATTATTATCAAATCATAAAATGGTTAAACAAGTTACAGAAGCATCCATTTATATAGATGAAAATAGCATTAAATATACAAAAAAAGAAGATAATAAAATTTATGATCATACAAGAAGTTATATAAATTCAGGTCACGATTCTAGTGGCGGTAGTTTTGGCTCTGGTGGTGGTAGTTTTAGTTCTAGTGGTAGTAGTATTGGCTCTAGCGGTAGAGGTCATACAAGTGGTGGAGGAAGACATGGATAATAAAAAGGATAAGTCATCTATCTTGGCTTATCCTTTTATATTTATTATATCTTTTATCATTATTCTATTTCCTTCTATTGTAAGTAAATAATCATAACTTTTAGATATTATTGTATATTCTTTTTCACCATCTTTAGTTTTAATTAAAAACTTTTTTTTATAAATAAAGTCATTTGATCTAAATAATTGATCTATTTTTTTTTGCATTTCAAATTCAGATAATATTTCTTCTTTCTCTATTTTTTCTACTTTTTTTTCTTTACTATTATCCAAATAAGAATAATATACTTCTTTATTATTATTAATTTTTTTATCAACTTTAGGAGCATATATTAAAGGTATTTTCTTTTTCATAAGTACCTCCTAAAATATTATATTACTCTACAAGTCTAAATATTCTTTTCTTTTTATGTCTTTTTCTTTTATTACCTGTCTTTTATCATAAAGTTTTTTACCTTGACATATTCCTAAACTAACCTTAGCTTTTCCTCTTACAAAATATACTTTAAGAGGTATTAAAGTATATCTTTTCGTTGTAATTTCATGATTAATCTTAATTATTTCATTTTTATGAAGCAATAATTTTCTTTCTCTTCTTTCATCATGATTAAATCTATTTCCTTCTTCATACTTCGCAATGTACATATTAGTTAAGTATATTTCATTGTTTTTAATTCTTGCATAACTATCATTAATATTAGCTTGCCCTTTTCTAATACTTTTAATTTCAGTACCAAGTAATTCTATTCCTGATTCATATGTATCTTTAATAAAATAATCATGACTAGCCTTTCTATTTAATATTTCCATTTTATAATTTCCTTACAAGGGCAAAATCAACTTGTCTTTTTTTATAATCAGAAGCTACACATCTAACTCTAATTCTATCTCCATATCTAAGATCAACTTTACCATTTTTAGTATATGCCATAAGATTTTCATTATAATCATAATTACCTGCAACACCTACATAATTATTTTCAGATTTTTCAATAATATCTACTCTTCCCTCAATATAATTATCTGTTTGTACAAAAAATGCAGTTGGCATTAATGAATCAACAGTAGCATCAAACTCTTCTCCTATATGTTTTTGCATATAATATGATTTTAACATATCATCAACTGCATATTCACACTTCTCACTATTTCTTTCTTGATCAGATATATGATCACATATAGTAGTAAGATAGGCTTTCCATGATTTCATAAAATCTTCTTGAAGTGTATAGTCTTCTAAAATATAACTTATACTAGTATGATTTAATAAGTCATCAAATCTTCTAATTGGACTAGTGAAATGAGTATATTTAGGACTAGCTATACCAAAATGTCCAATATTTTCTGTAGAATATCTTGCTTTTTGCATACTTCTTAATAGTTTTCTATTAAGCATTTTAAACATTTTTTCATCTTTCAAATACTCAAGTAATTTTTGACAATCTTTACTACTAATATTTTCTTTATCTATTTTTCCAGGATAATGAATACCAAGTAATTCTAAGAATTTCATAAACTCATTTATCTTCATTTCAAGTGGTTTATCATGAATCCTATATGTTGCGATATTATATTCTTCTAAGAATACTGCAACTTGTTCATTTGCAACAACCATAAAGTCTTCAATAAGTCTTTCAGATGGTCTTTGATCTCTTGCCTTAATATCAATAACTTCATCATTCTCATCTTGAATAACTTTAACTTCATCTCCAACAAATACAAGTTCACCTCGTCTTTGTTTAAATGCAGAAATTCTTTTAGATAAAGCATGCATATTTTTTAATATTTGTTTGCAAGGAACATTTATAATCATTCCTTCTTTTATATCATTTTCATTTACTAGCGCTTTGTTAACTTCTAATAAATCATCCACAACTAAATTATTAGCAAATGCTATATCATTTAGTGTTTCTCCTTTTTTAACAGTATATTCTAAAGTAGTATAATCTTTAGTATCTTCTGTTTCTCTATCATTAAGAATATCCTCAACAGCATCATAATTCATTTTCTTTTTAGAATTAATTATACCTTTAGTTACTCTTGATTCAACTACTTTACCACTATGATCTATTTCCATTATGCAACTGATTGTAAACCTGTCTTCATTTGGATTTAACGAACAAATACCATTTGACAACTCAACTGGTAACATTGGTATTACTTTATTGCCTAAATAGTTAGAATTTGATCTAATCTCTGATTCTTTCCATAGTGCCATTCCAGGTTTAACATAATGTGATACATCTGCGATATGAACACCCAATTGATAATTTCCATTTGGAAGTATTTTAACACTAACCGCATCATCTATATCTTTAGTATCCTTACCATCAATTGTAAAAATTAAATCTCCTCTAAAGTCTTCTCTTCCTGCTTTAAGTCCTTCATCAATCATGTCTTGACTTAATGCTTTAGGCATCTTTTTAGCTTCTGCTTTTGCTTCTTCAGAAAATTCTAATTTTAATGAATATTCACAGGCAATCTTTACAATTTCACCTGATACTTCAGTGGGCATTTGTCCTTCATTTAATAAAGCATTTTTATGTCCAAGAACTTTATCAATTCTAGCAAGAACTCTATTATTACTTAAATCTTTTACATATTCTAAATGAACAAGTAATCCATCCACTAAATTAATATCAGTATCTTCTATTTCAACAATATATTCATCATCTAGTCCATATACTTCAAGTGAAATTTCTCCATTATTATTTTTAACTTCTGCAACATTACTACCAAGATTTCGTTTTAATATTTTAACAACTTTTCCTTCATTTTTACTTTCATTTGTATACTCAACACTTACTAAATCTTTATTTTTTGCTCCTTTGATTTTATCTCTTGGAATAAACATATCTTCTCTTCCATCTATTATAACATGAGCATTTCCCTTTTCATGCAAATCCACTCTACCTACTAATAAGTCATTTAATTTATAAGTATTCCCACTAGCAACTTTAAGTATTCCCTCACTACAAAGGTAATCTAATTTTTCAATGACATCACGAAGTTCATCACTTGTAAACTCATCTTTAATTTTTCTCATTACTTCAAGTGCATTCATTTTTTTATTTTCTTTTTTAATAATTTCTAAAATTTGATCTTGCAATTCAATTTTAGTTTTAATTGAATCAATTATTTCATTATAGTTACTCATATTTTTACCTCAACTTAATTCTATCATATAATAAAAAAAAATACTATTTCTAAATAGTATTTTAATATTATTAATTTTATAATGATAGTATAAATGCAATTATAATAAATGCAAAGCCAAGACAATAAGTTAATCTAGTAATAAATTTTTCTGCTCCTCTTTCTTTAGTATTTCCAAAAAGTACTGAGTTGCCTCCTGTTATTATTTGACTTGAATCACTTGCTTTATTACTTTGTAATAATACTACTACAATTAAAATTACAGATATTACTAATAATGCTTTTTCCATTCTCCATCCCTCGCTTTATGTATTTTACTATATTTTTAATAAATATGCAATGTTTATTTAAATAACTAATTTAATATATATTGAGTATCTATTTTATTTGAAACTAAATAATATGTATTATTATTTTCTTCTAATTTTAATGTTCCTTTTAATTCTTTATCTTTGTCAGTTAAAGCGGTATACTCTACTATGTAAATACCATCTTTTTCCAAAACACTATCTACACTAGTTATTTCTTTAATATTTTCACTTAGTCCACTTTTTTCTTTAACTAAATATGAATTATATTTATAATACTTATTATTAGTAATATCACTATTAAATACCAAGTCAACATTAGTTAAAGTTTTATAAATGGTTTTAACATCACTTAAATTTACAAAATATCCGGATTCTTCTATTGGATATATTGCATTTTTTACACAAAATGTATCAGCATCTTCTGGAAGAACATTAGACCATTGTAATAATTGTTGCATTTGTAGCATTATTTGAGATGTAGTCATAGAACAAATAGAGTCACAATTAAAATTTTTATTAAGAACATTTCTTTGATAATAACAATTATTATTGCCATTTGATACATAATTAGATTTATTCATATATTCACTCTTACTAACTCCATAAATGCCATTATAAATACTATCTACACCTACATCATTCATCTTACTACTAGACATTAAATTAGTATTTATTAGTGATTGTACACTTAATGTATTCTTAATTTCATCAAAATTATAATTTAATATTCCAAGTAATGGAGAAGAACTACTTAATGTATCATCTTTATATGTTGTTGTAAGATATGTAAATATACTCTCTTTGTATGTATCATCTTTAGTTTTCTTAAATTTAAAGTATGAATATATTAATATGATTACTGTAACTAAAACAGATAATATAATTATTACTTTAATTATTAAATCTCTAGTTTTCTTTTCCATTTAATATCTCCTCCTCAATCTTTAATAATCTATTAAATTTGCAAATTCTCTCTCCTCTTGAAAGTGATCCTGCTTTTATAAAAGGTATATCAAGTGCTACTGCAACATCAATAATAAATGTATCTGTTGTCTCTCCACTTCTATGAGACATTACACATGTATAATTATTCTTTTTAGCTAATATTATTGTTTGTAGAGTTTCTAAGAATGTTCCAATTTGATTTGGTTTAATTAATATAGAATTGCATAAATTATTATCTATTCCTTTTTGTAATTCTTTTTTATTTGTTACAAATAAATCATCTCCAACTATATTTATTTCTCTACCTAACTTTTCAGTTATTAGTTTAAATCCTTCATAGTCATTTTCAGCATATGGATCTTCTATTGATATAATTGGATACTTTTGTAATAAATCTAAATAATAATCAAGTAATTCCTCTTTATTATAAAATTTATCTCCTAATTTATAAGTTTTATTTTGTTCATTATAAAATGATGTAGAGGCAACATCAAGTGCTATAAATACATCTTTTGATGGAGTATATCCTGCCATTTCTATAGCTTTTACTATATAATTTAAAGCACTTTCATTATTATCTAAATTAGGAGCAAATCCTCCTTCATCACCTACTGATGTTATATGTCCATCTGATTCTAATAATTCCTTTAATGCATGAAATACTTCACTAGCACATCTAAGACTTTCTTTAAAACTATCCTTCTTTGGAACAATCATAAATTCTTGTATATCTAAATTATTTTTAGCATGCATTCCACCATTAATAATATTAAACATTAATCTTGGTATTTTCTTTTCTCTATTATTTAAAAATTCATATAATGGCTTACCACTTTCATTTGAGGCTGCTTTTAAGCACGCTTGACTAACTGCAAGTATAGCATTAGCTCCTAAATTACTTTTATTATCTGTACCATCTAATTCAATCATCTTTAAATCTATTTCTTGTTGATGAGACACATTCATTCCAATTAAATTGGGTTTAATTATATTATTAACATTATCTACAGCCTTTAAAACACCCTTACCAAAATATCTCTCATCATTATCCCTTAATTCTATTGCTTCTCTACTACCTGTACTCGCTCCACTTGGGACACTAGAAATTCCAATAAAACCATTTTCAGTTTTAACTTCAACTTCAACTGTTGGCACTCCTCTTGAATCAAGTATCTCTCTTGCTTTAACATCAATAATTTTACTCATAAAAT
Source organism: Bacilli bacterium (assembly GCA_051872765.1). Lineage (GTDB taxonomy): Bacteria > Bacillota_I > Bacilli_A > RF39 > UBA660 > CAG-1000. The sequence goes on from JBJEED010000084.1 coordinate 14,710, forward strand.
GTCCTCCAATTATCTATATTATTATTTTATCAATTTTATTTTAAAAAGTCACTTCTTTAATAATAATTTTAAACTTAAATAAATAATTATCTTGTTTTATGACATTTTTTTATTGAAACTAGAGACTTTTTTATAGAAATTTGATAGAATTATTTTTGATAAAAAGGAGACAAACTTATGATTATAAAAGAAATTGGTGCAGAAGAATTTGATATTTTTGCAAAAAAACATAAATTAAGAAATTTCTATCAAACAAAAGAATATGGAGATCTTATGAAACATAGTGATTTTTCTATAATGTATATTGGTGCTTATAGTAATGACACTATTGTAGCTGCTAGTTTAATCATGTATAAAAATATAGTTACCAACATTAAATATGGTTATGCTCCAAGAGGCTTTTTAATTGATTATCATAATACTCCACTTCTTACTAAATTCACTAAAAAAATAAAAGAGTTTTTCTTCAAAAAAGGATTTGCTTTTATTAAAATAAATCCAGAAATTACTTATTCTAAAATAGATTTTGAAAATAAAAGTAAAACTATTAGTACTAAAAATAAAGAATTAATAAATACATTAAAAGAACTTGGATATGATAAATTAAGAGATAATTTATATTTTGAGTCATTACTTCCAAAATACACTCCAATTATATATCTGCCAAACTATGATTTTAATTTACTTGATAATTCATTAAAAGAAAGTATAAAAGAATATGAACTTAGTGGTTTAAAACTAACTAGAGGTAATAAAAATGATATAGAAACTTTTTATAAATTTATCGATCATAAAGATAATAAAACACTTACATATTATAAATTTATGTATGATAGTTTTGAAAAAAGTGATATGGTTGATTTAATACTTTGCGAAGTAGATTTTCAAATATATGTTAAATATCTACAAAAACAATATGTCAATGAGCAAGAAAGAAATGAAAAAATAAACATGGAATTTAACAAAAATCCAAATAATATGGATATTTATAATCAAAAAACAAAATCAGATCAAACACTTGCTAAAATATCATCTGAAATTGCTATATCAAATGATAATATGGAAAATACTTCTAAAGAAATATTAGGTGCGGCATTCATTATTAGAAATCAAGGAAGAGTTACAATCATAACAACAGGTCAAAATAAAAAATTTAATACAATAGATACTAAAACATTTATGTATTATAAATTAATAGAGGTATATAAAAAAGCTGGATATAATTATATTGATTTAAATGGAATCACTGCTGATTTCAATGAAACTAATCCATATAAAGAATTAAATGACTTTAAACTAAAATTTAAACCAGATGTATTTGAATATATTGGAGAATTAGACTTAATTGTTAATAAACCTCTACATCAAATATTATGGTCAACTAATAAAATACAAAAAGAATTTTATAAACCGGCAACAAAAAAATAGAATGGCAACAATGTCATTCTTTTTAGTTAAAAGTCTTTTATTAAACATATTTTTCTAAATCGGTTGGCACTTTATCATTAATTATTGTATTAATAATTTTTCTTTCTTTTTCTTCACTAACTTCTCTTCCTGTAATACTAGATAATTCATGAATTATTTCTTTTAATGTATTCTCATCTTTATAATTACCATTTTGTAATTTTCTAGCAAGACTAATTATTGTATCTTTATCAACATTAGTTTTCTCTTCTATCTTTTTAAAAAGATTATCATTCACATTTATCACCTAACTTATTATATGTGCTTGATAATCTTTTGTTATTAAAAATTAAACATTAACCATTGTGGCTTATAGGCCATCAACAAACCTATTATAATCATAATTATTCCACCAATTAAATGAGCATATTTTCCATATTTATTTGATACTGCCTTTAATTCTAAAGTTTTCATTGATATTATAAATACCAATATATCATCTAATAAAAATGCAAATATATATATTATTGAATATACTATTTTCATAGTTCCACTTATATTATTTATAGATAATATTTCAGTAAATAATACAGGTAGTCCAAGAGAACAAAATAATTCTATTATATTTACCGAAAATGCTAGAAATACTATACCAAGAAGTGCTAATATAAATGATTTTTCACTAACAATTTTTTTAATTCTATTTATAATCTTTTTTCTCTTATTTGAATTAACTACTTCACAACCATTGTCATTATTTAAACTATTAACAAATCTTATAACTGAAATAAATCCAAGTATAACAGCAGTTAATGATATAATTACTCTTATAAATGATATTTTATCTAAAAATGTTACTAAATTTATTGCTGAAATTAGAAATAAGAAATAAACAACGCCAGAAGTTAATATAAATACTATTCCTAATGTCCATCTCTTTAATTTATTCTTTACTCCAAGTAACATTGATATTAAAAATAAAAGTATCCACATCGCACATGGATTAAACCCATCAACAAGACCTATTAATAAAGTAGAAATAATTATTGGACTATTTTTAATAATACTTTTTATATTTGAAGGTGCTGAAATAACTTCAATATTATCTTTTGACTCTTCTAAATTATTACTATCTTCTACAACTCCTAAATATATTCCAACTTCATCTTTATAAACAATATTTTCATAATAATTAATAGTGCTAATTATTCGCTCTGGTGATAACTCTTTTGAAAAGCCATTAATTACTGTATTGCCTATTACTAAATATGGTACACCTCTTACTTGTACATTTAATATTTTTACTATATTTTCTAAATGAGTCTTATTTACATCATTATTTGTTACTTCATATGAGTACAATTTTACATTATCCTTATCTTCTAAATACTCATCTAAAAAATTTTCAAGTTCTTTACAATGAGGACAACCCTCACCATAAAATAAATACATATTAACTTGTTTTTCTTCTGCACATACCATGAAAGGTATAAATAATAGAACTGTTAAAACTATATAAATTATCTTTTTCATACTTCCCCCAATATATCGATAAACTCTTCTATTTTATGTTCTCCACATAATCTATTAATTTCTTTTCCATCTTTATAAAATATAAATACAGGAAGAATATTTCCAATATTATATTTTTCAATATTATCAAAATCATAATCATATTCTTCTACTTCAAAAGAGTATTTTTCTTTTAAAGTATTAAATATTTTATTCATTATAATACAAGATGGACATCCTAGTGAAGTAATTTTAACTATTTTCATTCTCCACCAACTTTTCTCTCTTGTATTCTAAATATAACTCTAAGAACTAATTTTCTTGGTACAATTCTATTAGCAAATATACCTAATTTCATAAATAAACCTGGTACTATGATAAGTTTATTCATATGCTTAATTGTATAATCAACAACATACTTACTGCTTAATGATTTAACATTAAATTTAACATTTGCTCTTTTGTTAAATTTAGTATCTACTGGACCTGGACATAAAATACTAATTTTTACATTACTCTTTCTACGTCTTAATTCTTCATATATTGCCATTGATAAATTATATACATATGACTTTGTTGCATAATAAGTTGCCATAAGTGGACCTGGTTCAAATGCTGCGCTTGATGCTACATTCAATATATGACCACTATCCTTTTTTATAAAGTCACATAAAAATAATTTGGTTAATATATGAACACAAGTTATATTTAAATCAATCATGTTTAACTCTACATCTAGATCAGTTTTATTAAAATATCCACATAAACCAAATCCAGCATTATTAATAAGTAAATCCACTTTGCCCTTATATTTTTCATATAATTTATAAGCATTCTCTTTATTACTAAGATCCATTACTTCAATTTTAACATCTGTATTTAATTCTTTTTTAATGCTTTCTAATTTATCTTTACTTCTAGCAACTAGTACTAAATCATATCCCATACTTGATAATTTATATGCAAAATCATGACCAAGTCCACTAGATGCTCCTGTTATTAATGCTAACATTTTATCACCTTTTCTTTATTAATTATTTTATCATATAAAAGCCCATTTTAAAATGGGTTTTAAAAAATATATTATAATCTTCTTCCCTTATTACCACTTTTTCTCAACTTCATTTCTACTGGTAAATCAGTTTCAATATTAGTACTAAGAGCAAGTGAATCACTTAATTCCTTTAGTGATTCTGTTACACCTTCAATTCTTTTTTCAGTTTGTCCTCTATTTTTCATATCAATAGCATAAGTAGTTAATTCTTGCTTTTGAATAGCTATTATTCCAAGTATCAAATCTATTATTGCTTTTTCTTCTGGTATTCTAATCGTATGTTGTAATGGCAATACTTCTTTCCATGAATCAGTCATATTGTCCACAAAATGAGTACCACAATATTTATTAAGCATACAAAATACATTATTATTAAATCTCTCATTTAATAATTCCCAAGCATTAATTCCAGCTTGACAATTACTTCCTAAAATTTTTTGAACTTCAGATTCATCAACAATCTTTTCTGTGCCTTCATCTGCTATAAAGAATACTATTGGATTACTATCTTTCTCAAATTCACAATTATTAGCAAGATAGTATGCCATTAATTCATAAGATTCAACTCTATTTCCTCCACCACAACCTTCTAATACAATTTTTTCAAGCCAATTATCTATTTCTATACCTTTAGCAGGAGTACCAATCTGTATAGGATATTTATCATATTTAGCATCTCCAACTGCACATATACATATATCAAAATCTTCTAAATATTTTTTACTTTCTATTTCTCCATAAAACATTGGTAACTTATCATAAACTAATCTTGCAAAATCTATGTTTGAACCTGTTACATCAAGCACAATTATTATTGGATTTTTACTTTTACTAACAATCTTTTTATTTTTTGGATCTAAATCTTCTGATAAACTAGTATTTTTAAATACTGTACTTGAATAACTACTAGTACCCCAACCACTATAACTACTTGCACTATATACATCTCTATCATAACTACAACTTCCCATTTTAATTCACCTATTAACCTTTCTTTTTAAAACTTGAAATCTTTTACTACCATACACTTCATTCCTAATATTAATCAGTTCATCCCATAATGCCCAAGCATCATTTTCTTTTCCACTTAAAAGTTTTCTTATAAATGTTCTAACTCTTATATCTAATGATATAGGTAGAGCTATTCTTTCTATATCACCTCCTAATAAATTTACTGCTATTAATCCTACTGCATATATATCAACACTTGGTGAAACTCTACTCTTATCATTTATATAACTTGGCGTATAATAATCATTTATAATCTTGTATTTACTATCTATTTTATCAGCATCAGTAATACATAGAGTATAATCTTTAATAAGCACATTATGATTTTCAATATCTATTAAAACATTTTCTTCTTTGATATTTCCATGTACTATTTTTTTTGAATGTAAGTAACCAACTGATGATAATAATCTTTCTAATATCCAACAAATATGTTCTCCGTTTATATTCCCATAATATCTTTTTATATCTCTTATCGTTAAATAATTATCTTTATTAAATATTAATGCATCTTTATTATTTATTTTTAATTTAGTTTTTATTTTTGGTAGTGAATAATGATCTAAATTACTTAAAACTTCTTCTTCATGATTTATTAGTTTATTATCATCTTCATCCATTACTATCCTCATAATAATAACTTCATCATCACAAATTCCTTCATAAACATCACAAACATCTTCGCTACATAAATATTTATAAAATATATATTTTTTACCTCTAATATTAAACTCAAATAAAATATCATTACTCTTTAAAATATCTTTTTCATCATAAGTATTATATATACCTTTATCAAGTTCAATTAATGCTTTTTCATAGTATTCATTTAATAATATAGTTACTTTATTTGCTAAATCTTTATCATCTATTAAATCTGGATGACATATCTTAATAAATTCTTTATATCTTTTTTTAACATCTTCTTTACTAGAACCCCCAAATACATCAATAGGTCTCTGCGCATAATCTAGTATTTTTATTATGTCTTGTATTTTCATAACCTTCTCCTTATTAGTTTTATAGTATTTTCTAAATCATCATCTTTAACTACTATATCTGCCATTTCTTTTTGATACTCTATATATTTTTTATATTGAGGTAACATTATTTCATAAAAATATCTTATTATTTCTAATTCTTTCATATTATATTTGCTAGTGTCTCTTAATACTCTTCTTTTCAAACATTCATCTAAAGAAGTGTCTATGTATATTTTAAGCGCCTTAATATCATTTCTTAATAATGTAATCGTATGAAGCCCTTCAATTACATTTATATCTTTTTTTAATACTTTATATTTACTAGTTGTTCTCATATTTCTATTAACATCATATATAGGACAATAAACATAACCAAGATTAAGTAATTTATATACATCTACTTTAAAAGTATTAATATCAAAAGCATCTGGATTATCAAAGAGAAAGAAATTATTTTCATCTCTTGGAATATTTTTTCTATCTTTAAAATAATCATCTTGTCTTAACACTGATGTATTAAATTCATATGATATTCTATTTGCTAAAGTAGTTTTACCACTACAAGTCATACCAGATATTAAAATATTCATAATATTTTCCTTTCTAATTTTTGATCTCTACTTGGACCTACCCCAATAATTGGTATATGAGTATTTGTTAGATATTCAATTAGACTTATATAATCATTTACTTCACTAGGAAGTTTTTCAACATCTTTTATATCACTTATATCTATATTCCAACCCTTAACAATTATATAGTTTGGTATACACCTAGATAAATAATATCTTAAATTATAACTATTTCTTTTTATATTTTTAATTATTATCCTATTTGAATCAACATAATACTCAAATGTATTTTTAAATTCTTCATCTATTTGACCATAATATGTGTAACTATCACATATTTTTATTTCTTTAAATTTTGATAAATTATCAATACACGACATAAATAAATAATCATTTTGTAGTATATTTTGTGAATATCTTGTAAGCACACAATCAAACCAACCATATCTTGGACTTCCTTGATAATAAGAACTAGTTTGATTTAAATCTTTAATTTCTAAAGATTTATCGTATGTTGGTAATAAACCCATACCATGTCTTGAATTATATGCACCTATACATCCATATTTAATCATTTTAATATTTAACTCTTTAGATAAGTAACAACCATATTTATTAGTAGTGTCTAAACTTGTAACATTTGGTCTAATACCATAATTTTTATCTAACAATAAACCTTGCGAACCTTCAAATAATATATTTCCTTTTTCATGAAAAGATGAAATCCCATCAATTATATTTAATATATCACTATCTATTAAATTAGAATAACAACTAATAATATATTCTCTATTTCTTTTATCAGTTAAATAAAATAAATCTTCTTTACTTATTAACTCATTAAATAATTTATCATCTATTAAATTTCTTCTTTCTCTTAAATATAAACACGTATAATCAAATAATTCTAATAATTTATCCCTATATTCTTGCGTATATAAATCACTTATAGTTATATAAATACCTGTTTCATCTTTTAATCTATTTACTTCACTAACACCACTACCAACACTACCTATTCTATTATTTTTACTACTAAGTTCTCTTAATTTATTAAGTAAACTATGATATGGAGTAACAATAAGAGCATCTTTATCAATATAAATATTACTTAATATTTCTTCAGGGGTATTTCCTAATTTGAGTGATAATACTTTAGCTTCTGTTACTATATTAAAAGGATTTACTATTGTATTTGAAGATAAGTATGTTTTTGTATCATTATTTAGTGATGAACTTCCAAGTTGACTAAATTTATGACTTACTTTATCATTAACAACAGTATGGCTTGCTTGACTTCCACCATTATATCTGACATTTTCATGTATATTGTATTTTGATGTTAAATAATCACACAATGTACCTTTTCCTTCATCACCAAATTGACTTCCACCAACTATAAATGCTTGACTCATAATTCCTCCTAAAACTCTTTAAAACATTCAATGATTCTTTTTAATGTTGGACCTTTAACATCATCTTGTAGCATAAAATTTCTATATCCATATAACAACATAAGTTCAATATCTTCATAATCACTTAAACTTGGAATATCACATTCTTCTAACGATGAAAATATTCTTGATGCACATATTGCATTTTTATCTTTTGATATAATATCTCTTAAAGCTTTTAAGATACTTTTATTCATTTTAGTTTCTATATATAAGTCATCTCTTGCGGCCATTAGTGATAGATGACAATCTATATTATTTATAAAATCTAGTCCATTAACGCTTTCAATCTTACTAATAATATTTGCTTGTTTATTAAATGATAATATTTCTTTTAAATCATCTTCACTTTCTACAAATGATACCATATAGTCATTTAAACCTACTTTTGAGCTTTCTATTAATAATTGTTTATCCATATCAGTTAAAAATCCTTTAATTAAAAGAGATTTAGCCATAATATTAACTGATTGTCCTTTACCAACAGCCCTTTGTGGTGGTTTATCTATAGTAATTTTATTTGCTCTAGTTCTAAATATATTTGCTTTAGTATAATTTCTAAAAATAATTTCGGCTGGATATTCAATCTCTATATCATGATTAAGTTCAATAACATCATATCTAGGATCTGCCCAAGCATTAATTCTAAGTTGTCTACCTTTTAAATCAATCCATATTTTTTTATGATAAAATTCACTAAGTTCTTTAAGTTTACTTACTATCTCACTCGCAGTCATTAAATTATCAACACCACTATTAAATCTTACACTACATATTTCATCACATCTCATTATTCCATCAATAGAATATTTATCATCTAGCCTTGGCAATGTAGCAATTAAATTAATATCATTTTTCATATTTCCTCCATGTGTATTTTTTACGCATTTAATTTATTTTTAAAAAGCATTAAAAAATGCTTTTTCTTTTAAAATTACATTTTTCATTAAATACATATAATTTAGCAGGCTTTTTTCCTTTATAATTTATACTTTTATTAATATCTACAATCAAATTTAAGCTAAGCATTTTTTTTCTAAAATTACGCCTATCTATTTTTACATTTAATATTGTTTGATATACATTTTGAAGTTCTGGTAATGTAAATTCACCTGGAAATAATGATTTTAGTATATCTGTAGTTTGTATTTTTTCTTTTAATTCTTCAATCGCAGAATTTAATATTTTATTATAATCATATGCTAGATTAGGAACTTCATTAATATTAAACCACTCTATTGTAGAAATTTTATTTGACTCACTAAATAACTTTGCTTTTTTATTGTCAATTACTCCAATAAATGAAACTGCAATCATTCTTTTTAATGGTGATCTATTTATATCATCAAATATATCATACATAGATAAATTAACATTATTTATACCGGTTTTCTCTTCAAGCTCTCTTTTTGCTCCATCCATTAAGGTTTCATTATTATATAATCCCCCTCCCGGTAAAGCCCAGTATCCATAAAATGGATTATTACTTCTTTTGATTAATAAAACTTTAACTTCACCTTTTTCAACAGTAAAAATGCAAGATACAACATGAATACCAAAATTTTTATATAATGGATTTTTTAATTCCATAATCTCATCTCCAATTTAATTATATGTGTAAAAAAGACACTTGTCAATATTTATTTTTAGTTTTTAATTAAAAAGAAAAAGTAGCCAATTATTTTGCTACTTCTTCAGCCCTTGTTTCACGAATTACTACTACCTTAATAGTTCCAGGATATTGTAGTGTATCTTCAATCTTTTCTCTAATTTGTCTTGCTACTTTATAACTTGTTAAATCATCTATTTCTTCTGGTTTGACAACAACTCTAAGTTCTCTACCAGCTTGCATTGCAAATGTCTTATCAACACCTTCAATTGAGTTTCCAATGTTTTCAAGTTCTTCAAGTCTCTTAACATAATTTTCTAATGAGTCATTTCTAGCTCCTGGTCTTGCAGCACTTAATGCATCAGCAATAGCAACTAACTCAGATATAACTGATGTTGCCTTCTTATCACCATGATGAGATTCAATTGCATTAATTACAACTTTATCTTCATTATGCTTTTTAGCTAAATCAGCACCTATTTCTACATGACTACCTTCAATTTCATAATCTATTGCTTTACCTATATCATGAAGTAATCCAGCTCTCTTAGCAAGTGTAACATTCTCACCTAATTCAGCTGCCATAAGTCCTGCTAAATGAGCAACCTCTTTACTATGTGCTAATGCATCTTGACCATAACTAGTTCTAAAAGCTAATTTTCCTATAGTCTCAACTATTTCAGGATCGACTTTAGATATACCTAATTCAAATAAAGCTTCTTCGCCTTTTTCACGAATGATCTTTTTATAATCTTCACAAACTTTATCATATAATTCTTCAATTCTTGCTGGATGTATTCTTCCATCTTTAATTAATGTTTCTAAAGTAACTTTAGCTATTTGTCGTCTTAGCGGATCAAATGAAGATAATACTATTACTTCTGGTGTATCATCGATAATTAAATCAACTCCAGTAACAGCTTCAATAGTTCTGATATTTCTACCTTCTCTACCAATTATTCTTCCTTTCATTTCGTCATTTGGAAGTTCCACTGTACTAACAGTTTGCTCATTAGTAACATCATTAGAATATCTTTGCATACTAGATACAAGAATTTCTCTTGCTTTTCTATCTGCTTCTAATTTAGCCTCATCTTCTCTTTCTTTTAAATAAGTAGAAATCTCAATACTCATTTCATCTTCTACTTTTTTCATAACTAATTCTCTTGCTTTTTCCTTAGAAAAACCAGAGATTTTTTCTAAAAGAGCAATTTGCTCTTTTATTATGCTCTCCATTTTTGCATCTTTTTCTTGAATTTCTTTTTGTTTTGCCAATAAATCTTTATCTTTATCATCAAGATTCTTTTCCCTTTGAGTCAATAATTCATCTCTTTTGTCTAAACTTTTTTCTCTGTTATCAATTCTTTGAGTTAGTTCATTAAGTTCTTTTTTCTTTTCCTTAATTTCTGCATCAGTTTGACTTTTTAGTTTATAACTTTCTTCTTTTAATTCTAAGATACCATCTCTTTTTGCTTTTTCTGCTTCTTTTTTAGCATCACGAATTAATTTATCAGCTTCTTTTTGCGCAGCATTTATTCTAAATCTATTTAGTAATATCATAATAAATGCTCCAACAAATAATCCAACTACTACAAGCAAAATGGAGATAATTACATCTGTCATAATTTTCCTCCATTATATCTTTCTAGAAGTCAACACTTCTATTTCTATTTTAAAATTTTATAAAGTTAATGTCAACAGATTTAAAATAATTTACATTTTATGATAATTATTACTTAAAAAAGATGATTACTTTTTATCATAATCATCCAAAAAATTATATTTATCATTACCCTTATGATAACCAATTATTGTATTTAAATTTATATTAAATGTTGATTTAAATATATTATAATCTACAGCAGGATTTACTTTTTTTAATTCACTAATTAAATTTTTAATTTCTTTTCTTTTAGAATTATTTTCATATTGATTCCTTTGTGTAAATTTACAAGCACAATTTAAGAAATGTAAATCATTTGACTTAACAAACCTCAATATATCTTTCTCTCTTATATAATACATTGGCCTAATTAATTCAATATTTTCAAAATTATCACTATGTAATTTAGGCATCATAGTTTTATATTCACTAGCATAGAGCATACTTAATAAAATTGTTTCAACAACATCATCAAAATGATGACCAAGTGCGATTTTATTACATCCCATTTTTTTAGCCTCAGAATATAAATATCCTCTTCTCATCCTTGCACATAAATAACAAGGAGATACTTTTTCTTTTGACACAATATCAAATATATCAGTATTAAATATATGTAAATCTATATTCATAAGTTCAGCATTCTTTTTTATTAACTCTAAGTGTTCATCTGAATAACCTGGATTCATACATATAAATACAATTTCAAAATTAATCTTACCATGACGCTTTAATTCTTGCATACATTTAGCAAGTAAAAATGAATCTTTACCACCACTAATACAAACGGCTATTTTATCTCCATCACAAATCATTTCAAATTCTTTAACGCCTTTTATAAATCTAGCCCATATTTCTTTTCTATAAGTTTTAATTATACTTCTTTCAATTATTTCATTTTTCATCTTTAATTCCATTCATTACTTTATAAGATTCATAAGTATTTATAAGAAGACTTATAACAGTCATAGGACCTACTCCACCTGGAACTGGAGACATAGCACTACATAACTCTTTAACATCTGGATTTACATCTCCATAAATATGATTTTCTTCTCTTATAATACCAACATCTATTATTACAACATCTTTTTTAATCATACCTTTATCAATTAACCATTTCTTACCACAAGCTGTTATTATTATATCAGCATTAGATGTATAAAATGATAATTCTTTAGTCTTAGAATGACATACAGTTACTGTAGCATTTCTTTTCATACATTCAATTGCTACAGGAAAACCTACTAATTTACTTCTTCCTATTACTACTACATTTTTACCCTCAAGTTCTATTTTGTAATGATTAAACAACTCCATTATTCCCTTTGGTGTACATGGAATTATCCCATCACTACCTTCTATTAACTTACCTTTATTTAATAATGTAAGACCATCAACATCTTTTATAGGATCAATAGCATTCAATAATTTATTAACATCATAATTATCAGGAATTGGTAGTTGTAATAATATACCATTAATACTCTTATCTTTATTTAATTCTTTTATTTTATTTAAAACAACACTCTCTTTAACATTATAAACATAATCAAAATGTAAAAAACTTATACCAACATATTCACATTCTCTTTTTTTATTTTTAACATATATTTTACTTGCCTCATCATCACCAATTGTTATAACTGCTAAAATTGGAGTTTGTATATGAGATGCTATTTTACCTTTTAATTCATCTTTTAATTTAGCACTTAATTCTTTTCCATTTAAAATAATCAAATCATTCACCTTCTTCTACAAATCTTATACTCAAAAGTCTTTGAGGATTTATTGGCTTATCATTACTTGAATCAGTATCGACATTAGCAATTTTATCAAGTACATCATATCCATATAATAATTTACCAAATGCTGCATAATTTCCATCTAAGAACTCAGAATCTTCATGAACTATAAAGAATTGACTAGTTGCTGAATTCATAGTTTCTTCTGTATCAGGATTACTTCCCCTTCTTGCCATTGATAAAACTCCTCTTGTATGTGATAAGTCATTTTTTATTCCATTTAAACTAAATTCACCTTTAATATTCTTTTCACTACCGCCAGTTCCATCAGAATTAGGATCTCCAGTTTGGATCATAAAATCTTTTATAACTCTATGAAAAATCATATTATCATAAAATTTACTACTTACCAAGTTTTTAAAATTTTCAACTGTTTTTGGTGCGATTTTTGGATATAATTCTGCAATCATAATTCCATAATTCTTTACTTCTATCTTAACTAGATTTGTCTTTTTTTCAGTCTCTTTAAATGTTTTATCTTCTATTTTATAAATTAATTCATTATCTATCTCTTCTGTTTCATAGTTTAAAACAATGCTACTTTCATAAGAATTTACAAATCTTATACTATTTATAATAATATCCTTAATTGGTTTATCATTATTATCTGTCTTAACTTTAGCAATTTTATCTACTATTTCTATACCTTCTATTACTTCACCAAATGCTGCATAATTACCATCTAAGAACTCAGAATCTTTATGAACTATAAAGAATTGACTAGTTGCTGAATTCATAGTTTCTTCTGTATCAGGATTACTTCCTCTTCTTGCCATTGATAAAATTCCTCTTGTATGAGACAATCTATTTTCTATTCCATTAGCTGAAAATTCACCCCTAACAGTCTGCTCACTTCCACCTGTTCCATCAGCATTAGGATCTCCTGTTTGTATCATAAAATCTTTTATAACTCTATGAAAAATTAAGTTATCATAAAATTTACTACTTACTAAATTTTTAAAATTCTCAACTGTCTTTTCTGCTATTGAAGGATATAATTCTGCAATTATTATTCCATATCCCTTAATATCTATTTTAACTAAATTAGTTTGTTCACTACTTTCAATATATTTATTATTATTTATAACATAAATAGTGTTACCATCTTTTTCTTCGGTAATATAATTATATGTTTTATCTTTACAACCAAACATTAACGTAACTAATAAACAAATTAATAATACTTTTAAATATCTCATTATTACACCTCATTTCCATAGATTATTCTATCAAAAAAATAGACATAAGTCTATTTATTATCTTTATATGTACTTTCATATAAATCACCATTATCATTCTCTTCTCTTGTTTGATATATTAAATCTGGCAAATCATCTTTTGATGATAAACCAAAATAATCAAGAAAATCATTAGTTGTCCTATATAAATTAGGTTTTCCTATATTATCAGATTTTCCACTAACTTTAATAAAACCTCTAGCAAGTAATCTTCTTACTATCTGTGATGAGTTTACTCCCCTTATCTCATCAATTTCAAGTCTAGTAATAGGTTCATTATATGCAATTACGGCTAATACTTCTAAGGCTGCATTTGATAAATTTGTTGTCCTATTATCTGTAACTAATTTTTCATAAAACTCTTTATGTTCTTCCTTAGTAGTAAGTTTAAATGCATTTCCTAAATATGATATTTTAAGCCCTCTATCATTACTTTCATAATCTTTTTTTAGTTCTAAAAGTAAATTTTTAACCTCATCTTCACTTACACCTAAAACATTAACCATATCCTTAATAGTAGTTCCTTCGTCTCCTACTATAAATAAAATTCCTTCTAGTACTGCTTTCAAATTCAATTTAATCAACTCTTTCTAAATATATATCAGCAAAATTATTCTCTTGCTTAATAGTTATCTCTTTATTTTTAGTCATTTCTAATATCGATAAAAATGTAACTACAACATAAGGTTTACTAAAATCTTCAAATAATTCCACAAAATTAAGTCTTTTTTTAATCTTAAGGATATCTCTTATTTTAGCAACTCTTTCTTTAACTGACAACTCTTTTTTAGTAATTTTAGTATTTAATGGTTTATTAAATTCTTGCCTTTCTAACATTTTTTTAAACGCATCTAATAAATCATAAACTGTAACACTACCATCATTTTCTAATTTTTCTTCACTATATTGTTTTAATGATTCTGGCATTTTAGTGTAGTAACATAGCCTATTTTCTTCTAAATTTCTAAATATACTAGTACTTTCTTTATACTTTTTATATTCTATTAATCTTCTTTTTAGTTCTTCTTCAGGATTTTCATCATCAGCATCCTCTATTTCTTCTTCATTACGAGGTAATAATTTTTTACTTTTCATTTCAATAAGTTCACAAGCCATAACTAGATATTCACTAGCTATATCTAAATTTAATTCAGTCATTTCCTCTATATATTTTAAATATTGATTAGTTATTTGTGATATTTCTATATCAAATATTTCCATTTTTGATTTCTTTATCAAATGAAGAAGTAAATCAAGTGGGCCTTCAAAATCCCCTATTAATAAATTATCCATTATTCACATTCCCAATTCTTTAATATTTCTTTTTCTTTAATTATTGCTGGTGGGGTTTTATATTTATACATTGGTACAAATGTTTTTAAATCCTCACTTACATCAATAGTATAATCAAGTGTATCATTTTCATATGTAGTTTCTATATTAGCATTTATCATACTATTATTTTCATTTAATATATCTATTTGATATTTCTTAGTAGTAGTATTTTCTAATGTAATATTTATTTCTTTATGTACTTCATAATTTTGAAGTTCATTATTAACAAAATTAAATGTATTCTTATATAATAGATTATATCCTTGACCAGCTTCTTTTATTCTACATACTACTTTTTGAGTACTAGATAATTCCTCTTTAGAAAGTTTTCTTACTTTGGCATATTTAATATTATTATAAACATCATCATCTAATAATATTGTATATGTTTTTACAGCATCTATTAAAACATCATTAGTATCAAATATTTCTTTATATAAAATTTCTTTTTCTGAATTATAAAGTTCTATGTATATTTCTAAATCTAAAGTTGTTTTATAGTTAGTATCAGATATATAATTTAAAGTTAGTATTTGTTCATTTTTAGATTTTATAAAATTATAAAATTTAATTTTTTCTGCTTTCATATAAGCACTATTATCATCTATAACTATAAAACCATCGACCAAATTATAGTTTTCTTCATTATTAGTTGGTATATTTACAATTGGATTATTATCATTTTTATCAAAAAAAGAAATTATTTCATCCATATAAGAAACACCTAATAATAAAACAAGAATAATCAAAAGTGTCGGTAATATATTGGTTTTCTTTTTTTGATTTACTGTACTTATTACTTCCTTTTCATCACTTGCACAAGGTGGAGTAGTAAATGTTTGTTCAATTTTTTGACCCATCATATCTATATTAGTATCTTCTTGATTTGTATTACTACTTTGCGTAGAAGGATTACCTTGAATTACTATATCTTTATTATTACTAGTATCACTTTTAATATTTAAATTATTTTGTTCATTCATAATTAACCTCTCTATTCAAATAAATTATAGCATAAAAAAGAGTAAAATACTTAATTTTTACTCTTATTTTGATTAATTACAATCATTTGATGATAATTTTCCTTTTTTAACATCTTCTATTTTAATTTCAGATAAACTATTTATTTGATTTAACTCAATATTAAACATACTATCTTCTGCTTGTAATTTAATAATCTTACCATTTGTATCTAATTTTACACAATAATTTAATGTAGTCTCAACGCTATTCATTCTAGGACTAACTTCAGTAATTATATTTCCTAATTGTGATTGACTAACATAATTAATTTGAGCACTTTTATATAATATTTGAACATTAGCTAAGAATGTACTTGCTTTTGCTTTTTCTAGGCTACCTAATTCTTCATTTGATACATTCTCATTATTATTTTCTTCATTATCACTTGGAGTTGATACATTATTATTTTCTTCATTATCACTTGGAGTTGAAACTTTATCACTTGAAGGTGGATTTTTATCATTGTTATTTTCCTTTTTATCAAATACACCTAATAAAAATAAAATAACAATTAAGCTAATAATAATAGTTATAATTACTATTAATACATAATAAATATCTTTACTTTTTCTATTTGCTAAATTTGTAAAATCTATTTTATTATTTTGTCCATACATATTTTATCACCTTCTATTAAATATTATCATTTTGTATTTTATATAGTCAATTGTATGATTTAATTTTACATACAAAAAGACATATTTTTGATATAAATATCATTTATGTCTCAACTTAAATATCGATTGTCTCAGTTATTTTATCAACATCAGTATTTTGTGTATTATCATCAATCACTAGCATTTGAGGCTCAGTTGTTTGTGCAAGTGAATTATCATTCAAAACAGGTGTATTTATAGTTTCTACATTATTATTTTGAGGTTGTGTACCTAATTGAGGCTTATTATCATCAAGTACTAGCATTTGAGGTTCAGTTGTTTGCACAAGTGAATTATCATTCAAAACAGGTGTATTTATAGTTTCTACATTATTATTTTGAGGTTGTGTACCTAATTGAGGCTTATTATCATCAAGTACTAACATTTGAGGTTCATTTACATTTTCTTCATTTTGAACCACACTTTCATTTAAATTAGATACATTATTACCCATTTCTGGTTTAGTATCATCTAATATCAGCATAGTTGATTGTTCTTCACTCTCAACAGGTGTTTCTATTCCAACAACTTTAACATCTGTTACATTAGAAGTAAATTCTTCTAAAGATGGTTCAAATGCAGGCTGTGTTGGTTTAGTTTCTTCTAAAACAAGTGTTGGAACATCTTGTTTTACCGCAGTTTTTTCATCAGTAATTTTATCAATAGAAATTGGTTGAGCATCGACATTTCCGGTATTTGACTTTTTCTTTTTTCCATTTGAAATCATTCCAAAAATAGCAAATAATAAAGCTAAGCTAACGATTCCAAACCACATATAATAATTAGCTAAAAAATCTAATATTGTATCCATAAACAACCTCCTTATTATAAATATGATATCATTATTAGTATTCTTTTTCAATAACTTTTACTAAATTATATTCAAGTAAAATAAAAAAAGAATAAATAAATCAATTATTCTTTTTTATTTTATTTTTTCTAATAACTTTGTTTTAGCATCAACTGGATTAGCTTTTCCTTTTGATTTTTTCATTACTTGACCTACTAAATAATCAAGCATATTAGTTCTACCATTATGATAATCTTCAATTGCCTTTTCATTTTCATTAATTACTTCATCAACTAAATTATTTATTAAATTATCATCTTCTATAATTTCCATATTATACTTTTTAACTATTTCACTAGGAGTAATTTTTTCTTCTAACATTTTTGTAAATACTTCTTTACCTTGATTATTAGTTATTTTTTTATCATCAATTAATTTAATTAATTCACTAATCATATTAGGCCTAATATATATATTATCTATTGTTACTTCTTCTGACTTATTTATTTCACCTAGAAGTTTTGTTGTTATCCAGTTACAAGCACTCTTTGCATCACTTCCAAGACTTATACATTCTTCAAAATAATCAGATACTTTTTTATCTTTAACAAGAACCTTAGCATCATACTCAGATAAATTATATGTGTTTATATACTTTTCTTTTCTTTGATATGAAAGTTCTGGTATATTAGATTTAACTTCTTCAATTAATTCTTTTGTTATTTTAAATTTTGGAATATTTGGTTCAGTAAAATATTTATAATCAATTGCATCTGCTTTACTTCTCATATGAACAGTAGTACCACTCTCATCATCCCATCTTCTAGTCTCTTGTACCACTTCATCATATCTACCTTGACTCTTTAATTCACTTTGTCTTTTAATTTCATATTCAATAGTTTTTCTAATTGCATCAAAACTATTAACATTTTTAACTTCAACTTTAGTACCTAACTCATTTGAATCCTTATCCATTATAGAGACATTAACATCTGCTCTTATTTGTCCTTTTTTAGTATCACACTCTGAAATATCAGTGTATTCATATATGCTTTTAATATGTTCTAAGAATGCTAGAGCTTCATCTGATGAATATAGACATGGTTCCGTTACTAATTCTAAAAGAGGTACACCTGCTCTATTATAGTCAATTGTTGATGTATTGTAATAGTGATC
>JBJEED010000085.1:0-6990 GCA_051872765.1 Bacilli bacterium
GCACAAGACTTTGACTCTTGCATTCCGCTGGTTCGAATCCAGCCGAGGCAACCATTTAAATTTTATTATGTGTCTCGCTAGCTCAGTCGGTAGAGCACTTGACTTTTAATCAAGGGGTCTGGAGTTCGAATCTCCAGCGAGACACCAGGTGTGCCTTAGTGGCGGAATAGGTAGACGCACAGGACTTAAAATCCTGCGAGTGTAAAAGCTCGTGCCGGTTCGACTCCGGCCTGGGGCACCATTTACGGAGGAATACCCAAGTCTGGTTGAAGGGACCGGTCTTGAAAACCGGGAGGTCGAGAAATCGGCGCAGGGGTTCGAATCCCTTTTCCTCCGCCATTTATATATAATATCGCGGAATGGAGCAATCTGGTAGCTCGCTGGGCTCATAACCCAGAGGTTGTTGGTTCAAATCCAGCTTCCGCAACCATGGTCCGTTGGTGTAGTGGTTATCACGCTCGCCTGTCACGCGAGAGATCACGGGTTCAAGTCCCGTACGGACCGCCATGTGGCTTCATAGCTCAGTTGGCAGAGCACAAGACTGAAAATCTTGGTGTCGTTGGTTCGATTCCAACTGAAGCCACCACTTTTTTAATAAGAAAAATAATAGTGTTGCCTCTAGGATATGCGCTCATAGCTCAATTGGATAGAGCATTTGACTACGGATCAAAAGGTTAGGGGTCCGACTCCTCTTGGGCGCACCATATAATCGGGAAGTGGCTCAACTTGGTAGAGCATTCGGTTTGGGACCGAGGGGTTGCAGGTTCAAATCCTGTCTTCCCGACCATTTAGAAATTAACATCGATTAGTCGATGTTTTTTGTTGCAGTCATAACTTTAAATTATACATAATCTAATAACTATCAATTTTTATATAAAATTAAGGTTTTATTATGTTAAAATTAACATTTAAAAAAGGTTGTCATTCTTAAATATAAATGATAAAATATTATCAGTAATAGTAGGTGAGATATGAAAAAAATATTGATAGTAATCTTATGCTTAGTAATGGGTATATGCAGTGTAAAAGCAGAATGCACTGATACAGAAATTTTAAAATGGGCTAAAGAAGTAGAAGTAAAATTTGAAACGAGTGAAAATATACCAAACGCAGAATATCTATATTATTTATATTTAGAGCCAAGTAGAGATGATATAGAAATACGTTCTACAAATAGTCTATATTCTGGAGTGACAAAAGGTGCAGTTCAAGAAAATGGAAGATATGGAATTGCGTCATATATTCATTTTGAAGAAAAAACATATACATTAGAAGTTTATATGAAGAAAGATGCGAAAGTATGTGCTGGAGAACAAATATTAAAATTAAGAAAAACAGTACCTCAGTATAATAGTTATTCAAATACAGCATATTGCTATGAATATCCAGAAGCAGAATTATGTCAAACAATGTCTGATACAGATGATATAAGTCAAGAAGAATTTATAAAACAAATGGAAGAATATATTGAAAGTAAAGTACATAAAGAAGAGCCAAAAAAAGAAAATATAATATTAACAATAATATTTGATTATTTAATATGGATAATAATACCAGCCTTATTAATCGGAATATTCTATAAGATAAGAATAAATAAAGTAAGGAGGGAAAAAGATGCGAAATAAAATATCAAAGATAATAACATTAATAATAGTTTTCACTCTATTTGTAAGTAGTATAGATGCTTTAGATGTAGGCTCTAAGGTAAGAATTGAAAAGAATGGTAACACATATGTTGTTGTTTCTGTAGAGGATGCGAGTGATAAATGCCCAATTGTAGATAATCCAGATGAGCCTGATGCTTTTAAGGTTAAATCATCTTATTATGATACAATAGGTTATACTTACGAAAATACTTGTCAACAAGGTGGACAAGTATGTACTGAAAGTTGGACACAGGCAGTAAGAGATATAGCAATCTTTGATGCTATTAATTCAGCATATGACAAAAATGGTCCAACATATGATTCAACTGGTATTGATAATAATACTGATACAGGAAGCGGTTGTGTGGGCTGTAAAGCTTTGTCAAATATAAGTGATAAGTATGTGTCATTTAATAGTTCAAAGTATACACTCATGAAAGTTAATACTACATATCAGGATTACCTAAATTCAATAGGAAATGAATATTATAGCCCAGATGGTACTGATGATGTGCTATATGGAGATTACCCTGTTGTATCGGATACTTCTTTATTTACTACTAATGGTGGTATTGCAGCTGCTGCAGCAAAGTTAAAAAATTACGGCTATAGAGTTGTATATTTTGATAAGTGTGTAGGACAAAAATCTAGAACATGTCGGAAATGGATTCCACCTGAATGTACTTCATGGGGAGAAACAAAAACAGGTGTTCCTTATTGTGAATCTTGGTCAACCGGCTATTATGACTATATTACTAATTATGGATTAAGTGTAACAAAGACTATGTGGCCATCAACAGATAATGTGGACGAGGTCAATTTAGGAGATTTTTTTGAAAGAGAAGTCAAAGATCCACCTGAGTGTAGTGGAGGTTATACACAAGTTGGTGAAGTAAGCGAAATAGGTCATTGTGGAGAAGCGTGGTATAGAGCAAAAACAAGAACTTGCAAGTGGGTATGTACTAAATCAGGACCTAGTAAGGTTGAGGTTTATGGTGTAAGATTAGTTATTGATGACGTTGAGGCATATTGTGTAACACCTTCAGCAGGCTATAATAAATCTTATGCTTGGGATACAACTTTTGATGCATCAAAATGTAAAAATAGTTTACAAATGTATAAAATTAAAGATGGAAAATCTGTTGCAGAATATGATATAGATTGTGGGTATGCCTATATTCTTGCAGAAGCTAAAAGGTTAAATAATGTAATAAAAGAGCAAATAGGAATTGATAATTACTTCAGCTATGGTGCTATTGATTTAGCTATGAAATTATTTGGAACAGGTATTACTGGAAACGGAACAGATTTAGGTACTATAACAGGAAAAGAATATTTACAATCAGGAGGATATTATACTAGATACTATGGATATTCAGGTTCACATGAGTATGTTGGAATACCTTGGATAAGAGATGGTATTGATAGATCTAGTTGGCCATCAATATATAGATATTTTTTACCAGATTTTTATAGTATTTATATTAGAACTGCTAGAGTTGCAAGATCTTATTTAAGAGGAAATTATAGATTAGCAGATGTTGGAAATGTAGAAAAATCCAATGTTAGTGGCAATGTTTTAACTGAAACTATAGTAAAAGATGGAAAAAGTGTCGAAATGGTAATTGATCCATTTGAATATTTACTTCCTAGAGAATGTAAAGTTACTTTTGAAGACTGTAATCAGTCTGATACTGAATTATCATATAATGATAAATATTCTCAATCTACACTTGATTTGTTTATTCCTATGAATGGAGATACTTTAGATTATCTTCAAGATGCAGGAAAGAACACAACACAATGTAAAAATCAAAGTGGTCTTGGAGTATTATGCGGATTAAAAAATGAAAAGGGCAATGCGGAATACTTAAAATCATTATATTTATATATAAGAGCACTTCAAGGAAATGAATTGAAATTTGAAGAAAAAGTTGAAGGAAGTATTGAACAATATACACCTATTGATGGATTAACAAAAGTATTATATGAAGTAGGTGAAGATGGTGAAGCAAATACAATTATAAGATATGCGATTGATCCTAAAGTTTCTACTGAGTTAATATCTGGAGAAAAAGAAGTAGATTGTGATTGGACTAATGAAGAAACTAAAGATCAATGTATTGCTCAAATATTTGTATATAATAGTAATGGACAATTAATTTCTCAGTCAGATCACTATGATTATTGTAAAAAGAATTATTGTTATTATAAAATAGATTCTAAAAAAATTTGCAACGAGGATGGAGTAAATACAAAAATAACCTCAATTGTAGTAACGCCACAAAGTTTAAAGTCAACAGTTATTAAAAAAATTGATAATGGTATAAAAGGACAACAAACAATATTTGTATATGATGTTAATTCACAATTAACTGGAAGCTTTTGCCAATTAATTGAAGCGGTTAAAGAAGATACAAGTGTTAAATGTCCTTGTAATCCAAAAGAAAGTCCTAATTTAGTAGAGCAAACTGGAAATATAGATGGGACAAATTATTGTAGCAAAAGTTATGAAGCATATGATGAATTATACTACGGAGATCCTAGTATAAGTACTATTATAAATGCATGTTATGAGGAAGATAAATTAAAATATGATTTTACAGATGATTTAAATGTTAATGGAAACGATATAGTATATGATGCAGAATTAAATTCAAGGTATTCATTCCAAGTAAAGAGTGATGATTTTGAGGTATGTAAGCTATATTGTAGAGATGAAACAAGATTCTATATTGGAAATAAATTATCAGTAAAGGCAGGACAAAATTTAAGATATGATATAGGACAAACATTAATAGATAAAAAGATAATAAATGAAACAGCAATAGATAAAGGAAACTTAGATAGTGGAAATAAGAATACAGAATATAATTATATGCCAAGTGTAGTGTTGCAATTAAGAGAATGTACATCAGAAATAGATTATAAGAAGTGGGAAACATTATATAATAAAGCAACTACAACAAAAGAAAAGAATCAGTTATTATATTCAATATATAATTGTAATTTATATACTACAGAAGATATAAGACAAAAGATAACAGCAGGAAAATTAAAGAATATAATAAATGAGAATCCATCAACATATCAGTCATTAAATGGTTATGCAGAACCAGCAATGATAGAATATAAATATAATACAAGTGATGGAAATATAACAATAGTAAATAATTATGGAACAACAAAAGATTATTTATTAGCACAAGAGGGATGTACAAGTTTAGGATTAAATCAAACAGATTGTGCAGCATACTTCTTAAATTATTATTCAGATGATTATTATAATAGTGATAGCGCAGATAATTTAGGAATAACATTAGATTTTGAACATGGACTAGTAGATTCAAATCTAAATGAGACTATATATTGCTCAGGAGAGTCATGTTATAAATTAAAAGGGTCAGATGGAAAATATTATTATAATCCAAATGCAAAAAATAAAAATGATTATACAACAGTAGATAATATATATGATGGTTCAGGAAATATAGTTAGATACGAAAGTGGAAAAATACTAAGTTATCAAGAATGGGGATTAAATTATAAAGATTACGATAAAAATAGTAGTAATTATAAGAAAAAAATACTAGATGGAAATGAAGTACCTACTAATGAATATGCATCATTTATAGTAGTAACAGAGACAGGATTTTATAATAAACAAAAATATTATTCAGATAGTTATAGTGGAATAATAAGAAATGAACCAAATCAGGATGCTACAATAAAATCAGTAGAGTTAGATAAAAATATATTCCCATTACATTTAGATAAACAAACAGGAACATATGAAATAAGCCATACATTTAACAGTATAAGAACAGCATATAAGAGAAGTACATATTATACAGAAAAGAATTATTCATTATTTGATAAAATAGATAATAAACCAGGAACTGTAAACTTTATATGTGAATATGATGTATATAATACATCAACTAAATATGAATGTGAGTCTGGTAATTGTAAGAGAGAATTAGGGTTTATTTATAGAGCAGTTGATTTAAATGATGTATTTGAGTCAGTTACAAATGAGTCAAGGCAATATCCAGAAAACTGGGCAACATCATTTGCTCAGACAACTCTAAATCAAATACAAGCTAGTTCTCAAAATATTTTAGAAAAAGATAAAAATAATGATGATAATGATAGTTATTTAGAATATAGTTATACATTAACACCAGAGGGAATAAAAAGAATAAGAGAATATAATCAAACAAAATTAACAGATGGTGGTTACTTAGATACTTCTATGTATGGATGTAAATATGATGATGAAGAGGGAATCTTCTATAATTGTAAAAGTACATTCTTATCAGAGTTAGAATCATTAAATGGAAAGTATGATGGTTTAATTACTGTAAATAAAAATGATGGTGTGTCAGAATTTTGTTCAAATACATATAATGAAGACAAGGATTATTGTAAGTATCAGCAAAAATATGAAACTATTGATTTATCAGGAGGTGAATAAGTGAAGGAGTCTGCATGGGGATATTTAATAATATTATTGGGAGTATCAATAATAGCAATAATGTTATTAATACAAAATTTAACAACAACAAGTGAAGAAAATTTTTACTTAACTAGAGAAGTATTAGAGGCATCAATGTATGATGCGGTAGATTATGGAACTTATGCAAAGAGTGGAAAATTAGTTATGTCAGAGCAAAAGTTTGTAGAAGTGTTCTTAAGAAGGTTTTCAGAAAGTGTAACAAATAATAGAACATATAATATAAATTTTTATGACATACATGAATATCCGCCAAAAGCTACAGTGTTAATAACTACAGATACGGGAGAAACAACAGTATCATCAGATACAGTAAATATAAATGTAAATACATATTTAAATGCAATATTAGAGACAGTATCTGTATATAATGAAAAAATGATAATATCAAAAAAGACTGAAACTTATACAAAAGATGGAGTATTGGTTGAAAGTTTAAAATGTGGTGAGGAAGTAATAACTAATTTTCAGTTTTTAGCAGATAATGATCCTTGTGGATTATATAAGAATATAGGAACAGATGATGCAGGTAATGAAAAGATAATATTTTCAAGAAATGCAGGGTCAGATAAAACAGAAGAATATTGTAATGTAAGAATAGAAACAGAAGGTTTGCAAGGACAAAAGAATATAAGAGAATATATAGTTAGAAAATCATCTTTAGTAAAACCAGAAGATTGGAATGATTTGGCAACTCCAGCATATACAAATAGATATTGCAACATTTCAAATTAAATATTAACCTTATTTCTTAGTAATTTTAAGAAATAAGGTTTTATTTGCTTACAATTATCATTGTAAGCTTGTTAAAACCACGGACTATGTCCG
>JBJEED010000086.1:0-33783 GCA_051872765.1 Bacilli bacterium
ATTCAACAAAAAATGGAGCCTTTCGGCTCCTTCAGGGGGTTTTGGTTGAATACTTCCATAATGTTATCGTAGAAGTATTCTGACATATCGCTATGTCAATTTAATTATATAATGATTTTACTATAGTTGTCAATTATAAAATTATGCTTTTTATATTTTTTTACATTTAATTTTTTAACAAAGAAAAAAGACTTCTTAAAAGTCCTAAAATGAATCTATATTTATCTTTACTTTACTATTACCATCATTATAAGCTTTAGCTTGTATCAATGTTTTAATACTATTAGCAATTTTACCTTTTTTTCCAATAACTCTTCCCATATCTTCTTCAGAAACAACTATTTCAATAACTGTTTCATCATCAGTCTTGAATTCTTGTACTTTTACTAAATCAGGTTCTTTTACTAATTTTTTAACAATTAATTCAGAAAATTCTACTAAATTCATTACTTATTTCTTTTTGATTTATGGAATTCTTCCATAACACCTACTTCGCTTAAAATATTTTTAGCTGTATCAGTAGGTTGAGCTCCTTCCTTAAGCCATCTTAAAGCTACTTCATTATTTACATTATACTTTTCAGCTTCTAAAGGCATATAAGTCCCAATAGATTCAATAACATTACCATCTCTTTTAGCTCTTGAATCAGCTACTACTAAACGATAATAAGGTCTTTTTTTAGCGCCCATTCTTTTAAGTCTGATTTTTACTGCCATTTTAAACTCCCTCCTTGCCTAATTAATATTACAATAAATAGTTTTTTATGTCAACCTTTTTTTGTTTACAAAACACATTTTTATTATTATATTAGTTATTATTTCTTATTTTTAAATTTATATCCTTTAAAATAAGCTTTTAATTTATTTCCTTCAACTACAAAAGCAGTTTCTGCTAACTCTAAAACAGGTTTATCACACTCTGAATCTCCGTAAGCAGATTTTACTTTTACACCAGGTAATATTTCACTTAGTCTTCTTACTTTTTCTTCGCTTTTACAATTTCTACCCACTATTTTACCATTAGAATCTGTTTTAGTTGCAATAACAACTTTAACTCCTAATCTTTTAGCAAATTGAGATATCCATAAATCATATGAAGCACTTAAAATTACATCATTTTCTGTTCTTTTAGACATATACCAAGGTTTAATATTTTTCATATGATTATCTACAAACTCATTTATAAATTGTGGATAATTATTAATTTTAAATATAAAAGATAACATTTCTTCTTTTACTCTTTCGTATTCAATTAAATTATGTTCATATTCTTTTTTTAATTTTCTAGCACTCATAAGAGATTTCCATACTAACTTTGGATATTTTTTAAATGCAAATTTTATTAAATCTTTATTAGTATCTCCATTATATATTGTTCCATCAAAATCATAAACATTCATATTTTCACCTACTTTTATATTTATTATAAATTAAAAAACTACTATTAACAAGTAGTTTCTAATTTTCCTGTCTCATGAACTCTTCATATTCAGCCATAATCTCTTTAGGTTTTCCTTCTTTCTTTATTAACCCTTCATGTAACCAAATAACTTTATCACATAACTCTTCTATAGTTTTAGAACTATGCGATACGATTACAACTGTTCTATTTGAGTCACTTATTAATTCTTTCATTTTATTATAACTTTTCTCTTTAAAATGAATATCTCCTACACTTAAAACTTCATCTATAAGTATTATATCTGTTTCTAATATTGCTGTTATTGAAAATGCAAGTTTTGAATACATACCACTTGAATAACTTCTTACTGGTTTATATATAAAATCTCCAAGTTCTGAAAATTCAATTATTTCATCTACTCTTTTATCAATTTCCTCTTTAGAATACCCCAGCAACATACCAGATAAATATATATTTTCATATCCAGTTAATTGTTTTTGAAAACCTACACCTATTGACAATAATGAGACACTATTTCCATGTAAATTTATACTACCTGAATCTGGTGAAAATATTCCTGATATTGCCCTTAATAAAGTTGATTTACCAGAACCATTCTTACCACATATACCTAAGATTTGTCCTTTTGGGATTTCAAATGATACTCCTTTTACTGCTTTAAATATTTTCCCAGAGCCTTTTGCTTTTAGACCACTTTTCTTTAAGGAAAATCTATTCATATCTCTATAATACACATGTAGATCTTTAACTGTTATTGCTATTTCTTGTTTTTTCATTATCTCATCACCTTTACATATGTATTTTCATATTTATATATAGTTTTAATACCTAAATAACTTAAGAATAAACCTACTACAAACCATATAAATGTCCATATACCAACTATTGAAGATTGATATATTAAAACATTTCTCATATTATAAATTAAATTAGCAAGTGGATTTAAATCTAATAATATTGTTCTATAAGTAACATCATGTATTTTTGTAGATAAATCAAAAAATACACCAGTTAAATAAAATAAGAATCTAAGACCAATATTTACTAAATTAGATAAATCTTCTGCAAAGACACCTATATGTAATATAAATGTACATACACCAAATGTAAATATAATAACTGTAATTAATATTGGTATAAACCATAATACATTCCATGTTATTGGTACTTTATATATAATCATAAATATAAATACTAATAGGAATGAAATTAACATTTTAAATAAGTTTACTCCCATTTTTATAAGTATCAGTACAAACTTAGGTAAATATACTTTAGTAACAGTATCTCTATTATTAGTTACTAATTTTACACTAACTGTTACCATCTTATTAAAGAAGTTCCATATTGATAAACCAATAAATACAAATATTGGAAAATATTCTACACTTGAGTTAAATACAACTATTGCTATAAAAGTATATATTAACATGAATGCAAGAGGCTCTAATATCATCCATAAGAAACCTAAATACGAATTTATTACTTCTGCTTTTAATTCAGACCAAGTCGCATAAATTATATAATTTTTATATTTTTTTATATCTTTAAAAAACCTCTTCATTTTTGCCTCCAAAGTGCTACATATTATATCATAACTAATAAAAATAATCAAAATTATCATTTTCAAACAATAACATATTTTAACATTATTTACTATTATTTTAGATGTATGTATCTGTGTATATCAAAATTATATCACATATATTATTAAAGAACAAAGTAATTATTAACAATATAAATAATTAACAAACATCATCATTTTTATTAAAAAAATTTACTTTGAAAAACATATCAAATGGCTTACTAAATATTTTAATTGATAAAATAAATGTAACTAATACTCCTATAATTATTAATTGATATAATTTAAATTTAATATCAAATAAAAATATAATTTTTATTATTAACTTGTGTAAAAAATATACTGTGAATGTTCTTGAACCAAGTTTACTAATAGATATTTTTTTATTTGGAATAATACACATTATACAAAGACATATTATAAAACTTATAATATAAGTTATTAATCTAAAAAATAATCCAAAATTTTCATAACTATTTAATACTGAATATGGATTTCTACCAGTAAACATAGGTCTTAATTTATATATATAATCAATTAAGAATGTACATATAAAGATATATATAATTAAAATTACTATAGATATATATTTATTCTTTTTATTATCAGTTATTTTAAAAATTTGCTCTTTATTACACATTAACCCAAGTAGAAAAAATGGATAATAAACTATTGTTCTTGATAATACTAAAAAGTCATTGATACTCTTGTCATAACCAATTATAAGAGAAATAAATATACTAAATATTAATAGATATTTTTTATTCATATTTTTTGTTAGTATAGATAATATATACCAGAAACACATTGCAAGTAAGTACCATTGAGTTGCACTAGTATTAAATAGTGAAAAACTTAATACGCCTGTTTTTATACAATTAATTACTTCAGTCAAGAAATATAGTAATACGTATAATATAAAATATTGAACTATTTTATTTTTATTGTTATTTTTAATAGAATTCTTAGCAAAAAATCCAGAAACAAAAACAAATAGTGGCATATGAAAAGTATATATGAATATAAAGATACTTTTTGCATAAATAGAACTTTTTATAGCACTTTCAACACAATGTCCAATTACAACAAGTAATATCAATAAAAATTTTAAATTATCAAAATAATATACTCTTTCATGCTCTTGTTTAATTTTATTTTTATTAATTATTTTAGATTTCTTTGTTAATGTTTCTTTTTTATCTTTAGCCTTATTCATACATTCTCCTCATCATGAATACAATAATAAATTAATTATTGTATATTACTATCTTACTTTTCTATTAAAAATCTTAATATTTCCTCTTTATGCTTCTTTCCATTAACAATATCATAAATTAAATTTATGATAGGCATTTTAACCTTTTTACGTCTAACAAGTTTGTGAATTGACTTTAAAGTATACATACCCTCAACTGTATAAGTTTTTAAAAATTCATCAATCTCTTTTTGGCTTGATCCTATACCTATTAAAAACCCAAAATTAAAATTTCTAGATTTCTTTGATGTACATGTCATTAGTATATCCCCAAATCCAGCAAAAGATACTATTGTACTTTTCTTTCCTCCTAATGCATGAATTAATTCTTTAATGTCATTCATACTCTCTGTTAGAAAAAGTGCTCTTGTTGATTCTGTTACATTCATTCCTTCTAGCATACCAGATGCGATTGCCATAACGTTCTTAACACTAGCACATATTTCTACACCAATTATATCATTTGTTCTTCTAAATTTAGTTTTTTCATTTTCAAAGCAATTTCTTACTACTTTTTCTACCTTTTTACTTTTTGTAGCTAGAGACATACCAATTGGCACATCATATATCATATCTCTTGCAAAAGTAGGACCTGATATAATTGCATATGGATTAGAACAATATTTTTTAAATACATCATGTAAAAATAAACATGTTTCTTGTTGTATACCCTTTGTTGCAATTAAAACTGGTGTTGTTTTATTAATAAATTTTTGTATATTTTTTATTGTACTTTCAAAAGCATGAGCAGGTACAACTACTACAACCAAGTCTTTATCAATTACAGCTTTTTCTATTTTATTTGTAACATATACACTACTTGGTAATGTATATCTAGGCAATCTTGATGATTGTCTTGTTACCACTAACATATCAGTCTCTTCTTGAGTATGGCTCCATAATATTACTTTATTTTTATTTTTCACTAAAATATTTGTAAGCGCTAAACCATAAGCACCAGCTCCTAATACTCCTACTTTCATTCTTTATCACATCCTACAAATATTCTATCAAAAATTAATAAAAATAAAAAGATTTATCAAATACAATATTAATTTATTCAAAAAAATAATGTATAACAATTAAAAACGCGTTTAAGTATTTATTAGATAAACGCGTCTTTATATAAATTATTTACTATTAATATTATTTAACTGTATATTTTAACTCACCCATTTTAGATGTAGGAACAAATCCACTATCTGATGCAATTACATCTGGTATTCTATTTACTATTGCAGCACAAGTAAGTTCAACAGTTGATGGTCTTGTAATAACTAGATTAGTATCAGGTTCTCCCATAACTGTCCAATCATTTTTATCACAATCATTTTCACCATAAACTTTGCCTATACATTCAGTTTCTAATAGTATTCCCTCTTGAGTTTCAGTTGTAACAACTGCACTCATACCAGTTGCTCTATCTGTTGTAATATTCATATCTAATGTTTTTGAATATATTTCTTTATCATTAAATGTTGGTATACACTTTTGACTTTGTGATTTTACATGTAAACCAAGTTTATCGCATAACCATCCATTTACATTCCACATATAACTAGGTAAAAATTCTCCTTTATCTATTAGCGCTTGTCTCTCATCATCGCTAATATTATCAGCAGATGCAACATCTCTTTGAAATTCCTCATTTGTAAGTCCTGCTCCATGAGCTTTAGCAAGTGCTATTCCATAGTCTTCTACATTATATGATGAACTTCCTTTGATTTTAGTTATCCTTTGTGTAGTTCCCGCAAGCGTTGATATTAAATTACCCCAAAATGCATCTTGATAACCACTTCCTGTTATCGTACAATTATTTTCTTTAGCAATTTTATCAATTTCTAAAGTAAGATGAGGATTCGAATTCATTGGATAAAAAGCTTCTTCACATGTAGTAATTGCATTTACTCCATATTTAGCACATAACATTAATGAGTCTTTTACATCGTTTAATAAACTCATAGTAGTTACAATACATACATCAGCTTTAGCACTTTGAAATAAACTCTCAGCATCATTAACAGATGTAATCTTTACACCAACATCATCACATCCAATTACATTTCCTATATCCTTTCCAATTAAATCTGGATTAATATCAATTGCTCCTACTATCTTATACCCATTTTCTATAGCATATCTCATAGTATATTTTGACATTTTTCCACAACCATATTGTATTATTTTTATTTCTTCCATTTGTAATATCCTCCTTTTATTAATATAACACATTTTTATTTTTTTTAATCTAATTTATATTAAGTTGACAAATATAGACATAAAAAAAGATCTATTTATTTTTAGATCTTTCAAATATAATATCTGTTTTAAGTATTAAATATAAAACTATAAACATAAGAATTATGTAACAAATTATAACTTCTATTTTATGACCTAAGGCATAAAATATACTTGTTATTGAGAATAATAAATTTATCACATATATAACTAATAATGTACTTCTTTTACTAAATTTTTTAAGTAATTGATGATGTAAATGTTCTTTGTCTGCGTGATCTATTTTTTGTCCTTTTAATTTTCTTCTAATAATTGCAAATAATGTATCCATAATTGGAATTGCAAGTAATAATGTTGGAATTATTAGTGATGTTAAAGTTGCAGTTTTAAAACCTAATAAAAATACAACAGCAATCATAAGACCACAAAATGTACTACCAGCATCTCCTTGATATATTTTTGCTGGTGGAAAATTATGTACTAAATATCCAAGAGTACATCCAAGCATCATTAGAGAAATTATGATATCAAGACCACCAAATTTATTTAATGCAAAGCCTATTATTGCAATAGTTAGAAAATATATTGATGAGATTCCAGCGCAAAGACCATCTAAACCATCTATTAAATTTATTGCATTTATACATGCCACTATTATGAATATTGATAAAGGTTTTGAAAATATTCCAAATCTAATAGTTAATCCAAACATACTTGCTTTTGTAAGTTCTAATCCTCCATAGAATACAACTATACACGCAACTATTATTTGAATAATTATTTTATATTTATTTGGCATTGGTGTCTCACTTTTAGTCATATCATCAAATAAACCAAGTAACATTATTAAAAATGACGATATTAATATTGACAGCATCAAATTGTCCTTTGGTGCAAAAAGCATGTAACCAAGTAAAAATGCAAAAAATATTCCTAATCCTCCAAGCAATGGCATTGGTTTCTTATGTATCTTTCTTTTATCATTTGGAACATCTAAAACATGTAAAAATATTGCAACTTTTTTCATCATTTGAACAAATATTATTGATGATAAAAAGCATACAATAACTATTAAAAAAACATTATGTCCATTCACTGTATAGTTCATATATCTCTCCTTGTAATTATTATAAACCAAATATTATATTTTTTCCACTCTATTAATAATTTTACATAAAAAATTAACAATTATAAATTTTATATAATTAATAAGATAGTAGTTTAATTAATATAAAAAGCATTACAATCTATATGAAAATCTATATTTTAATATGTAAACTCTGTAAAGTTTTCTTCTCAATAATGAAATACCTTTATGTATATGATATAATATTATAGAAATAATAATGATGATAGTTTATGGAGGTACATATGAAGAAATATTCATTCTTAATTTTATTTTCAACTATATTTTTCTTTTGTATACCTACAAAAATTTTTGCTTCATATGATGGAATTATTACTAGAAATGCTGTTAATATTAGAGAAGATTATACAACTTCGTCTAAAATCCTATATACTCTTAATAGTAATACATCTATAACTGTAGTTGATAAGAAACTATATGGTGGTGGTAGTGATTGTTCTGAAGGCTGGTTAGAAGTTATATATAAAAACTCTAATGGTTATGTTTGTAGTAACTATGTATCAATTATAGATACTACTTTTGATGGAATAAATGTAATGGATTACACCGCTAGAGTTACTGGAAATAATGTTTCAGTAAGACAAAGCGCAAGTACATCATCAACACAACTTGCAACATTAAGTCTTGGAACTAATGTTGAAATATTAAGTACAACATCTAGTACATCAAGTGGATGTACTTCAAAAACATGGTATATGGTTCAATACTATGGAAATAAAACTGGATATATATGTAAAGATTATGTTGTTAAAAAAGAAGAAATTACTGCTACTGATGATGAGTATACACAAGTATTAAAAGAAAAAGGATTTCCAAGTTCATATATTCCTTACTTAACATATTTGCATAATAAATATCCAAATTGGAATTTTGAAGCAGTAGATACTAATTTAGAATTTTCTAAAGTTATTGATAAAGAAGAAGGAAAAAACTTGATGCAGACTACAAATGATAGTTACAGAACATCTGATGTACCTTCTGAAGGATCAACTTGGTTTAAAGTAAATTCTGGAGTTATTGCATTTTATATGGATCCTAGAAACTGGCTTACAGAAAACAGAATATTTATGTTTGAAAATTTAAAATATATAAATGAAAAAGAAAATATGTATCCATCTTTAATTAAAAATATATTTGGAAGTGGTAAATTATCTGATGATAAATATACAATACCAATGTTTAATTCAGGTAAAAACTTAGGAATGAGTCCTCTTGCTATTGCCACAAGAATTAGACTTGAAGTTGGTGCAAATGGAAGCGCATCAACTAGTGGTGAGAGTTTTACATGGGATGGTAAAACATATAGTGGATATTATAATTTCTTTAATATTGGTGCTTATGAAGCTAAAATTAATGGGGTGTCAGTTTCTGCTGTTAAAAGAGGCTTATTATATGCAGCAAAACTTGCAGGAGTTAGAAGTTCTGGAGAATTATGGAATAATATTGAAACAGCTATTACCGAAGGAAGTAGCACTCTTGCTAAAAATTATATTAACAAGGGGCAGGATACTTTGTATTATCAAAAGTTTAATGTATCCCCAGATTCAGCAACTTCTCTTTTTACACATCAATATATGACTAATATACAAGCTCCTGCTACTGAAGGGTCTCAAACTTATAATGCATATAAAAGTGCGGATATATTAAATAGTAATATTACATTTGAAATTCCAATTTATAATTTGATGCCAGAATATACTTCTCTACCTGCAACAGGAAATACAAATAATGATCTATCTAATTTACAAATAGATGGATACTCTATATCTCCTATATTTGATTCAGATATATTAACTTATGAAGCATATGTTCCAACAAGTGTTGAAAAAATAAATATAAAAGCAAGTGCTAAAAGTGAATTATCTACAATATCTGGGGATGGCGAAATAACACTAGAAAGTAATGAGACAGTAGTTACAATTAAAGTTGTATCTCAAGCTGGAACTGAAAAGAAATATATAATCTCAATTTATAAAGTAGATGATACTACAAAAGTAGAAGATGTAACTTCTAAGAGCTCTTTAGTTATAAATTCAACTTACTTAACTAAAATAAAAAATTCAACAACAGTTCAATCATTAAAAGATACATTAATTAAAAATGGTGCAAGAAGTGTTGTTATAACAGACAAAAATGGAAAAGAAGCATCAGCCACTTCATATGTAGGCACTAATTATAAAATAACTATCAATACTGCAATTGAAAGTAAAAGTTATACAATATCTGTAAACGGAGATACATCTGGTGATGGACAAGTTACAATACTAGATTTATTACAAATTCAAAAACATATTAAAAAAGTAACCACATTAAATAATGCCACTCTACTCTCTGCAGATACATCTGGTGATGGACAAGTTACAATACTAGATTTACTACAAGTACAAAAACATATTAAAAAAATTAATTATCTTTAGGAGGTAAATTATGAAGAAATGGATTAAATTATTTTTGGGGTTAATAACTAGCTTATTTCTACTACTATCTAATATTGATACTGTAAATGCATCTAGTGCTACAATAAGTGTATCTTCTTCAACAAGTAAAGTCGTAGTTGGAAATACATTTACTGTTACAGTAAAAATATCATCATCAACAGACCTTGGATCATGGGAGTGGACTATTAGCTATGATAAAACTAAGCTTAAATTAGAGAGTGGTGAATCTAATGTTGCTGATATGTTTCAAAAATCTGGAACAAAATCACAATCGTATACTTATAAATTTAAGGCAATCGGAACAGGAAGTAGTAACATAACAGTTAAGTCATATGGAGCATTTGATATAAATGAAAATAAGATGTCTATGTCAGTTTCTTCTAAGACTATATCAGTAATTACACAAGCACAATTAGAAGCATCTTATTCAAAAAATAATTATTTAAAATCACTATCAGTAGAAGGATTAAAATTAGATTACGAATTTTCAAAAGATAAAACTGAATATAAAGTAGAAGCAGATTCAAATACTGAAGAAATTAAAATAAAAGCAACTGCTGAAGATAGTAAAGCATCTATATCTGGTAATGGAACACATAGTGTTAGTGAAGGTGAAAATAAATTTAATATTACAGTAACTGCAGAAAATGGAAGTACTAAAACTTATACATTAATTGTCAATGTTAAAGATCCAAACCCCATAGTAATAGAAATAGATAATAAAGAATTAACTGTTATAAAAAGAGAGAGTTCTTTAAAGACTCCTGAAGGTTTTGAAAAAATAACTATAGAATTAAATGAACAAAAAGTACCAAGTTTTTATAATGAATTAAATGATTTTACTTTAATTGGACTTAAAGATTCTGATGGAAACACTGAATTATATTTATATGATATTAATAATCAAAAATATACTAAGTATGTAGAAGTAATGATGAATGATGTTAAATTATTTCCTCTTGAGATAGATAAATCATTTAAAGAAACTACTACATCTTCTGCTAATATATTATCAATTATTAATGAAAAATTTAACGATGATGAATTTATATCATCTAAAGTAATAATTGATGGTATAGAATTTGAAGCATTAAAACAAAATATAAATAGTGAATATTCAATTATTCATGCAAGAGATATATTAACAGGAAAAGATAACTATTATACTTATGACAGCATTACTAATACTGTAATTAGATATGATGAAGATGGAGAAAAACTTGTAAAAGAAAAAATAAATGATTATAAAAAACTTATTTTAGCTTTAGGAATTGAGACTGTTATTATTATAGTAGTTTTAATATCTATGTTATTTAAGCAAGTAATCAATAATAAAAAAAGAAGAAAGTTATATGAAGAATTAGAAAAAAGAAAGCAAGAAGAATTAAAAAACAAGGAAATAAATAATACTAATGAAAAGAAAAATAAATCTAAAAAAACTAACAAAAAGAAGATGATTATTGAAGATGACAAAGAGAAAGAAGAAGATATTTAAAGTATATTTAAACTTATTATTAATGGGAATTAGTATATTTTCATATATATTATTCTCATATGCTTTAGTACTATATAAAAACTTTGCAACTACATATAGAATATTAGGAATACTTATTATTTTATATTCCTATATTCTATTATTTTACCTATTATTAAAAAGTATAAAAAAGAACAAAGATAAATTATTTATTATATCAATACTATTAATAATTATTTTAAATATTATTGATTTTGGTGGATATTATTATTTAAATAAAATATATAAAACATTTAATAATTATAGTAGTACTAATAATACCTATTCTTCTTCTTTAGTGACATATAATTTATATTTAAAAGACTATAATGATCTAAAAAATAATAAAATTGGTATTATAAAAGAACCAAAAGTTATAAAAGATATTGAAGGATATACTTTGCCTATTCAAATAGTTAAAGACTTAAAATTAGAAACTAATAATAAAATAATATATTATGATTCAACAATAGAATTATTACATGCATTAAAGAAAAAAGAAATAGATGCAGCTTTCTTTAGTTCAAATTATATTGATATGTTTTCTTCATTAGAAGATTATGAACAAATTGAAGAAGAAACTAAAGTATTATATAGTACATCAATGGAATATGATTCAGATGAAGAAATTAATAAAAATAATACTACTTTAAATAACCCATTTAATATGTTATTAATTGGAGTTGATTCATCAAAAGATGGTGTTACATCGGGATATAATGCAGATGTATTATTATTAGTATCATTTAATCCTAAAACTTTAAATGCAACAATGACATCTATTCCAAGAGATATGTACTTACAAACTGCATGTAGTGATGGAAAATTTAGAAGAATAAATACAACTACTTGGGGAAGTTCATCTAGTTGTGCTGTTGAAACTGTTGAAAAGTTGTTTAATGTAGACATAGATTACTTTGCAAAGATTAACTTTAAAGGAATTGTTGATTTAGTAGATTCTGTTGGTGGAATAGATGTTAATGTAGACTATTCTTTTTGTGAACAAAATAGTTCTAGAAAATGGGGAAATAATACAGTTTATGTTGAAAAAGGAAAACAACATCTAAATGGGGAACAAGCATTAGCATTAGCAAGAAATAGACATACACCAAATGATGGAAGTAGTTCTGGTAAACAAATGCGAAAACATTGTCCTACATATAATGAAGGAATAAGAAATGATTATGTAAGAGGAAAAAATCAAATGAAAGTCATTATGGGTATAGTAAATGCTGCAACTAAATTAAAAGACCCTAATCAAGCAATTGTAATTATGGATAAAATTAGTAAAAACTTTCAAACTAATATCCAAACACAAGATGTTTTATCTCTATATAACCTTGGAAAATCCATCATGATAACAGATGGCTCTGATTTAATAAATATTCAAAGATTACAATTATCAGGAAAGAATATGTATCATAAAATATATGAATCATCTTCCAATAGTTACCCAGCAGTTACTATTCCATATCAAGAAAGTATAGAATATATTAAAAATGAAATAAATATTGTACTTGGTAAAACAAAAGTTAATATAATAAAGAATATATCATTTGATTTAAATAATTTATTCAAATATGATGATACTAATAGTAGTAATTATAGCACTATAAACATAAATACATTAGAAAATTTATCTAATAAAACAATTGATGAGATTAAAACTATTACTAATAAATATAATTTAGAATTAAATATAATAGATTATGATACTAATAATGAAATTGATATTTCAAATTATGATAATTATTACTTTTATAAACAAAAAGAACATGTTGATACTATCATACAAGAATTAAAAAGTATTACAATCTATGTTAAAAAAAGAAGTATTACACCAGATATAATGTAATACTTCTTTTCATTCACCTTTTACTATATATAATTTATTATTATCATTTATAATTGTTAATTTTATGTTTTTTTGGTAATCATTATCTTTTTCATATTCAATAGATAAACTTATTAAATATGCGTCATATTCAGTATCATTATATATATACTTTGTTTCAAATACATTATTAACAATAGCGTCTTTTACTATAGGTAAAGACTGTTTTCTATTTCCATCTAAATTACTTTCAATATGTTTATATAATGTTGATTCCATATTTTCTTTAAAATTATCTTTTAAATCATTATGAACAAATTCTAAACCACCAATATCAGTAGATGCAACTTTATTATCAAGAGTAAATACATCAATTACAAATAATTTTGATATTAATTTAGCATATTCTTCAAAATCTATATTATCTTGATTTAATAAATCTTCAAGTAGTTTATAATTATCTTTATACACTTTCGTATCAGTAGAACTAAGTGTATATCCATATGAATTTATGGAAGATAATTTTTTATCATAAGAATTATCCTTTAAAAAATCATTATATAAGTTTAAAAATAATAAACTAAATAATATAATTCCTATTAAAACAAATACTATTTTAATTCTACTCTTTTTCACAAATACCAACATTCTCCTTTTCTTTTTCTATTAAATCAAATGTTACTATACCATTAGATACTTCTAATATAGTATTTGCATATTCACTAATTTTATTTATATAATCATCTTTTATTGGAGTATCATCAAGAGTAATATATTCTTCATATAAATCACTATAATATACTTTATCAGTAAGAACATTTCCATTAGGAAAAACCACTATATTCTCTTCATTACTAAATATATCGTGTCCTAATGAATATTTTTCATCAAATCCAAACATATTAGCAATCGTAGGAAGTACATCATACATACCCATTGTTTCATCTATTTGACTACTTAAATCCATTTCATTTGACCAAATAATAAAAGGCGTGTTTTTTAGTAAATCGTAATTATAATTATCCATACTTACATAAGCAGGATCGTCTTTATCTAATATCTTATCATTAACAGGATCATAATTATACAATAAATTAAACTCATTTTTTGATATTCTAGCTTCATGATCACCATAAAAGACTATTATAGTATTATCTAATATATTTGTTTCTTTTAACATACTAATAAACTCTCCAAATGCCTTATCAGCATAATGAGATGATTTTAAATAATTTCCCATAGTAGTGCCATCTAAATAATCTCTAACAATAGTTTCTTTTTTACCATCATTATTAGTATATTCATATTCTAAAGTAACATCAAAATCACCATATTTATCTAAATCATTAAATG
Source organism: Bacilli bacterium (assembly GCA_051872765.1). Classification (GTDB taxonomy): domain Bacteria; phylum Bacillota_I; class Bacilli_A; order RF39; family UBA660; genus CAG-1000. The sequence goes on from JBJEED010000086.1 coordinate 14,786, forward strand.
GTGAATGATTTGATAATGTAATCATAGTTCCAAAGAAAGGACTTTTTGTATCTTTAATATCTTGTAATTTAGATATTGATTGCTTAAAAAATGAACTATCGCTAATACCTAATAATATATAATCTTTATCATTTATATCACTAGGAATTATATAGCTTTCAGAGCCATAAAATTTTTGATATCCAAGTGCCTCATGCATAACCGCTCTATTCCAATAATTCCTATCATTTCCATGCATACTAAATGTATAATACCCTAAATTATTAAAATAATTAACCATTGAATAATATTTTCTATCATAATAATTAACAAATACTGTACCTCTTGAAGATGGCATTAAACTCGTTAATAAAGTAAACTCTGTATCAGATGATGTTCCTACGCTTATTTGAGGATAGAATTTACTAAAGTACATACCTTCTTTTACAAATTTATTTATATTTGGAGTAACTTCTTTTCCATTAACTTTTAAATCGATCAAAAAATTTTGAATACTCTCAGCATGAATAAATATTACATTTTTTCCTTTAAAGATATCTGTATATTCATTTGTTTCTTTTTTCTTTTCCCACTTACATGAATAATAATTTCTGTAAGAAAGAGCAGCTTCATCATAAGAACTCTCATAATTAAAATTAACACTATGAATTAAATCATTTATAGTATATAAGTATAATCCATATTTTTTTACTAAATATCCCCTATTAAATTGATTATCAAACTTACTTGAATCACTTATAGAAATAGAACACAATAAAAATATAATAATAAAAGCAAATAAATAACCTATTCTTTTAAATACACTAACATTACTCTCTAAACTCTCTATTAATTCATAATAGTTAATCTTTTTAAGCTTCTTATTAATTAAAACAAAGATTATAGGAAATATTATATATATAAATTGTACCAAATGAATCTTATTCCACAATGAATCGTTTACTTTTGATATCATAGATGCAGTTGATATTAAGTTAACTGATATGTATGATTGATAAAACTGATAATAGATAGTATTACCTATCGCAAGAGCAGATGTGAAACACAACCAAAACATATAATATTTAAATCTATTTTTAGGTTTAAATAAATAACCAAAAGTACCAATAAAAAACAAAAATAAAGTATCTGTTAGAAAGGCCTTTAAATAAAGGCCAAAACCTAAAGTAACAATTCTTAAAAGATGACATGTAAAAACTGATAGTATAAGAAATGATAAAAAAAGTTTATTATTAGATAAATAATTTTTAAATTTGTTTTTAATTTTAAAATCTACATCAAATTTCATTTATATCACTATTAATTATTATAACATTATAAACATAAATTTTCAATATAGACAAAAATATCGCAATAAAAAAAGGCATAATTGCCTTATTCAGCACTTTTAACTAAAGCCTTACACTCACTACCAAATGGACTAGATATACATTCCATACAATCCTTATATCCTTCTCCAGATACAAGAGTCATTAATACAGATACTATTGGTACGATTAAGAAGACAATCAAAGCCATAATTCCTCTTTTCATAAATTTATTTTGAGCATCTTTAATTGCTTTTTCATCTTTCTCAGTAGTAGCCTTTGCAAAATCAATAGAACCAATAACAATTAACATAATTGGTACAGCATATTGAATAAGTTTTAATGCAATACCTACTATTCTTAAAAGTGGTGATAAATCATCACAAATACTTGTCATATCTCCATAATCTAATAAATTAACCAAATCTAACATTATCACTACATCTCCTTCACTAAGTAAATTTTATATAATTTATTGTCTTTTGTCAACACTTATGTAATATTTTAACAACTATAATCCCATTTTATCTATTAAATTTTTAATAGGAAGAATAACTGATTGTCTTTCATCAACAGGAGGTATAGTAGCAAATACTTTTAACTTTGTTTCATATTCAAAAGTAGCAATATCTGTACTATTAAGTACACATTTATTTAATATAACATTTTTATTTTTTAATGATTCTAAAATTCCTCTATTCTTTCTAAGCATTTTATTCATCATTATCGTAGATGGCTCTATCAAATAATATACTTGAGTACATATATCTGTATCTTCATAATCATTTAAATCAATAAAAACAATGTCAGAACCCTGCTTTTTCATTAATTCTTTAAGTAATTCATTAGTAGTTGTACTAACCATATTACTAGAATTAAAATACAGAAAATCTACTCTATTTACTTCCAATGCCGCAACACTACGAGTATTAACTAACATTTTCATCATCATATAAATCAATGTAGTTGCTCCTGCGTGAGAAGTTAAATTTTTAATACCTATTACTTTTAATCTTCCATCACCAGAAGGAACATTAACCATATCATTATTAACTGCTTTTTGTTCAGCCTCTAATTCTTGTATATTATGAATATTTACAACATCCTTATAAGTATGTGGATGAACTAAAAGATAATTAATTCCCTCAGCGTTCTTAGTAAAATTGTAAATTCCTAAAGAAATCAACTTTGATAAATATGTCTTAGAATCTGTTTCAGGTGTATTATCTAATAATACAATAACATTTTCCATATTAATATTCATAGCTAATTTTTGTAAATTATCAGTATTTTGATAATCTCTAATAGCCGTAATATCTAATATCATCTTATCGTAATAAAAATTAGTAAATGTGTCTATTATTTCATCAACATTGTACACACCTTCCATTGTTTTCATTACTTCTAAATTAAGTCCCATTAATAGTTCTTTGTATTTGTTGTAAATCATTACATTCATAAAAAATTCCTCCTTGTGTTACAATCTACTAAAAACAATGATCATCTGGATCATTTATTTCCATTCCAGTACTATCATGATATAATGTTGCTGTTTCTCCAGTAATTGGTATTTGAACAGCAATATTAACAACAGGTATTTGTAATGCTATATAAGATGTAACTTTATAATAAACTTTATCAATATTAGTTGTATTAGTACAATGTTTTTCAATACAATAACCATATTTTGCAGTATCAAAAACATCATTCTCGCATCTAATATTAGAAGCATAATTATACCCAATTTTTCTAATAAAATTATAAATTTCAGCCTCAGCACTACCATTTGCTACTAGTTGGTCCTCAGATGCATTTAAAACATCTTCTATCACATTTGCTTTAGTATTAGCAGCAGTAGTAAAGCCTTCATTTGATTCAATAATTTGAATAATGTTATCTTTGACTCTAAAAGCTTTTGTATAGCTAATAGAATACGCTAAAAAACCAGCAAACAATGCTAAAAAAGTTATTACTATTCCAGTTAACCATGTTCCACCTATAGATTCTCTCATTATATCATTCCCTTTTTATTAAGCAATATGTAAAAGAGCACTTAAAGTGCCTATTACTTATTATTATTGATTTAAATTATTATGGACAACAACACCATTGTGCTGCACCTGCATCATCACTTTGAGCTTCATAACAACCCTTTGCACACTTCCCACCTGTTGCTTTTTTTGCAGTATAATCAGCTCCCATTGAATCACATGTTGTTTGAACTATTCTACCTTGAATCATTGGCCATACAAATGTATAGAATAACAATGCAACAGCAGCAATAGCAACAACAGTTATTACAGTCATATTTAATTCTCCTGTAGCCTCTTTCATACCATTTCTCCTTTCTATTAATTATTTTACTCTACAATTAAATTATACAATAATAATTATTTTCACGCAATAATCTATAAACAAATTTGTAAATATTTTGTCTATATATTTTGAAACATTTGAAGCAAAGACAATAGCAATAACAACATTACACCTGCACCTGTTGAAACTAACATTGTCATTGTTTTCTTTTCCATTTTCTCTAATCTTTCTTTATATTTAGTTTCTCTTGATTTTGATTGTAGATTAGATATTGTTCTTGAAAAGACTATCAATTGTTCTTGTTTTCTCTCTTGACTACCAAGTCCAAGTCTATATAGTAATCTCATCATTCTCATTGAATCTCTTACAGGATATCTACGAGCAAATTCCATATATGGCTCTATAGTAGAATCTCCAGCATCTATAGATGCAATTAATTCTCTAAGTCCAGGTTTAAACATCTCTGGAGCAGTTTCTAAACTTCTCGTGATTGCGACTGGAACAGTATAATGTTGAATTAATATTTCTAAACTCTTTAAATAATATGGTAATTGTAAATTAATATCATGCATATTCTTTTTATAGTTATTTCTAACTTTATTATAATCATCTTTAAAAACAAGATAAGAAAAACCAAATACAAGAACTAATTTAATTGCAATATTTAAATTTATAGTACTTGTCATTAATACTATAAGTCCACCAATAAAAGCAACAATTGCTGATTTTACTCTCTTTTGATATCTTGCATTAATATCAACATTATCACCATATTGGCTTCTTAAATAAAAATCATAATTACTTTCTTTAAGTTTACCAAATAATACCTTATTATCTTCAACAAATTTGTTAAAATCAAAGGCACCTATATACCCAAATAGTAACAATAGTATTACACCAACTATAATTATCTCTATACCTGCAAACATTATTCAGCACCCACATCCTCATGGTAGAATCTAATTCCTTTTAACAAGAAAAATGTATTTATTATTATTACACCATGAAGTAATAATAACACATACCACTTCTCAAGAAGTAACAGATAACTTGTATCTCCTAGTAGGAATTGTACTAGGACAACTAGCAAATATAAGGCTAAACCAAATGTTAAAAATTGTCCATAGAAGTTTTGCCTATCCATTCTATCACGATATACATTTTCTACTAACATATCTATATCTTGAAGCATTCCTTCTAAAGCTTCACCAGAATCTTTAGAACCTTCTTTAGTAATTTGTATAAATAATTGATGCATATTTTTAACCACATAGTAGTCGTACTTTTCATTAAAAAATCTAACTGCCTCATCTATTGTACCATTTGAATAAGCCATTTGAATCATTTCTTTAACGTCAGTTAAAATAGGATCTTCTAAAACACCTGAGTCTCTTACTCCTTCTAGTGACTTTACAAATGATTGAGTTGTATTAAATTCCATAATTACATTTGTTGTATAAACTTGTATTTGTTCAAAAATAAATTCACTATAAGCTTTCTTACACCTTAGATATGCTAAATAAGGTACAAAACCAATAGCAACAACTGCATAAACTATACTCCATATAATACTATAAAAATATATGTATGATACGAACGCTGATACTACACCAAATGCAATAACTTGTGTTATATATTGTCTAGTTGTATATTCTTGACCTAAATCTTTTGCTTTTTCATGTACTACTTTAAATGAATATGGAGATAATTTGCTATATGCATTTCCAAATTGTTTAGTAATAAATCTATAAGATTTATCACCAGCATTCATTCTATATACTAAAACAAAAATTAATATTGCAGCAACTACAATTATTTCAATATACATACATTTTTCACCTCCTATAAATCAAATACTTCTATACTTTCTTGTGTTCCATTATCAATAGTGGAATTTGTCACTACTATATCTTGTTTATCTATATTTTCACTTAATATTGTTTCATTATTTAATTTTTCAATATTGGTATTTTCCAGAATTTCTGCTTTATTATCCACTTTATCGTCTTGAGTAGATGTTGTTGATTTTTTTATAAATGGATCTTCTTGCATAACTACACCTTGTGAAGCTAAATAATCTATTAAATGACTTGTTGGATTATTATACACTTCTTTACCTGCCAAGTCTCTTTCATATAATACATTTGACTCAGCCATATTAGTTTCATCATTAACATAAAATTCAACAACTTGAGTAATTTCTCTTTGAAATCTATTATATTTTTTTGAATAAAATCCTTTTACATGAACTCCAAGTTGAATATATCTATGCATACTTTTTACAAATTGATCTATGTCTTGACTTGTTTCAAGTAAAGAATAAAGTCTCATTGGTATACTTGATGCTTTATCAGAGTGAATAGTTGATAAAATATTATGTCCTGATGAAATTGAGTTACGTACAGCCATAACAGCTTCTCCAGAACGAACCTCTGATAATAAAATCCATCTTGGATTTTGTCTCATACAAGCTACTAAAACATCTGAGTATGAAGCAATATTGTTGGTTTTCATTGCAACAATATCTCTTGTAGGATATATCTTATCTAAATGCAACTCTAATGTATCCTCAATTGTAATAATTTTTTCATTTTCAGCTATGTGACTAGCTAAATATTTAACAAGCTCTGTTTTACCAGAACCAGTTTCTCCACTAACAATTATATTACAGTGACCAGTAACACAAGTCATAAGAAAATCGTGAATTGATAAAGGTACATATTCTTCTTCTATTAATTTTTCCTTTTTAAGTCTTATTTTAGCAGGTGTTTTTCTTATAAGTAGTGCTATTCCATTAGTAGCAATACTATCATGAACAAAATTTAAACGTAACTCAGCGCTTTCTGCATCTAACAATGGATGAGCCATATTAAATGTTTTACCCATAACATTAGAACATTGAAAGGCTAATTTTTCAACAACTTCATTAGTGAGTCCTTCAATTTTTTCTGGATGAACCCCTTTAGATAAAGTCTTTACCCATAACTGGCCATTATTAGAATAAGATATGTCGGTAATATCATCATCTTCAAGTAAATTTATAAATGGTCCAAAATCTATTTGTGAAAAACTAATATCATCCATTCGTATCTCTCCTAATCTATTCTTTTAATTTGTTTGAGTTTCATCTTCTATTATAATTTCATCGCCAGAATTCTCAATATCATCTTCCTCTAATAATACTGTTTGTTCTTCAATTAAATTTCTAATATATTGACTACTAACTAGTGTTCTACCCTCTTCATTATTTGTATAATCACTATTTCTTAATACTGGGACAATAGTGCCACTTAAATACATTGCTTTTCTAAGTAATATATTTAAGTCTTCATTTACGCTAAATATAATAGCTGATGCTCCATTTTGAGCAGCCGTTCTATCAAATATATGTTTACCAGTTGAATCTTTAACTGCTATAACTTTAATATTTTCAATTAATTTACCATAAACTAATTTATCATCATATGTTTGATAATATAGATCTATTACCGCACCTGGATAAATTGCATTACTAAACATTATAAAACTACTTACAGGCAATGAAACAACAGTATTACCAGTACTAATATCAGACCACGCAGAATCTGGCATTTCTTTCCATTCAACAACTGCAGAATCATAAAATAAACTTCCTTTTGGAATAGTTGTATTAAAATTAACAAACTTACCAATTATTTCATTTTTATTTCTAATTACATTGTCAGTTAATAATGCTCCTGCAACTTTAATTGTACTAACATCTTCATCAGTAATTTCAGTTCTTGATGTTAATTCCTTATTAGCATAAGGTACAGTAACTGCTTGTATTTCTTTATTAACTCTCCAATTATACGCTACTGCTACAACAATGATACATATAACCGCACAAATAATTGATACAACTCCTTTTTTTTGAAGGAAACTTTTAATAAAATTCATTATTATTCACTCCTTTCAGTATTTGTAGCATTACTTTCAGTTGTATTATTATTTATAATTCCATTTTCAGGATATTTACTTATTCCACCAGACAATCCTTTATCCATTTCACTTATATCAACTGTTTGCTCTAAAATAAATTGGTGAATTGCTGCACTACTTATAGAAGTTTCTTTTGGATTACTTGAATAAGATGCATTTCTTGGTACTGGAAATATAGTTCCAGATAAATAACTAGCTTTTTGTAATAATAAGTAATATTCCTCTGGTACACTAAATACTAAGTATGAGGGTGAACCAACATTACTTGCTATTTTTTCAAAAACATTATTTCCCTCAGAATCAATAACTCCAAGTACTTTTATACTCTCAATAAATTTACCAAGTAATAATTTACCATTGCTAACACCAACAAAATATAAATCAATATAGTTCCCTGGAAAAATTGAATTTCCATATGTACTCTCAAGAGTAACTGGTAATGAAACTAATGTATTTCCATCTTGAATATTTTCATATAAACTAGTTTTAATTTCTGTCCAATCATCTGTTAATGCAGATTGATAAAACATACTTCCTTTTGGAATAACTGAATTACTTTTTACATATTTTCCAACAATTGATTTTGTTGAAATATATACTTTTCCTCCAGATGTTTCAACTACACCACCTGGTACTTTCCTTGTTGATACCATATCTGATGTTATTAGGGTTCTAGGTCCAATTTCAGTAACCGCATATGGAACACTTACTGGATTAGTCGCTTTTTTTATTCTATTACTATAGAAAAAATATAGAATAAAAACACAAGCAACAACAGCAATGATAGTTACAGTATTTCTATTTTTTATAAAACGTTTAATTCCTATTAAAATATTTTGCATATTATAACCAACTCCTCTATATATTCTATTTATAATAAGTATATCATAGATTAAATGTTTGTTTCAATAATTTAAATAATAAATTATTGAAAATTTAACATAAAATAATTAATTGTTATTTATACAATATAAATGCGCTCATACAAAATGAACGCATTTTTTATATTTATCTATACACCATGAACTTCTTTTCTATACTTATTGTTTCCAACTATTATAGTAATTAAGGAACTACCAATTAATAATGCTATTCTAACTCCCCATTTATTTACTATTTCTTTTGCTTTTTCAAGCACTGTAGGTTCCTCATCTTTTGGAAGCTCTGTATCATGTTCGACCGGTATTCTTTTTGTTTCATAATTTCTAATAGATAATTTAACTATTTCTTCTGAAACATAATAAGAAGTAAATTGTGTAGAACATGTATATAACTTATCCTCATATCCATCACATATTAAACTACCATAATATTTATTATAATATGGCATAGTCTTTTTTATAATATCAATTTGTCCCTCACAACCATCTTTATAATAAATATCCAAAGTTACACTCTTTCCCTCTGATATATCAGATATTGATATTTCACCATTAGTTGGCTTATATGTTTTCTTTAAATATACAACGCTCATATTATCATCCACATTGTATAAATGTAATGTAAATGTATTTTTAGAACTACTATATTTTATTTCACTAGTTATATTTGCGGATAGAGTTTTTCCCTCTTCTCTTAATGTATTATTACAAGTTGCTTTTGTAATTACTGGGAATAACATTAATATAATTATTAAACCTATTTTTTTCATTTGTCACTCCTTTTATTCTTTAATTAAAATTGCATGTACTACTAATCTTCTATTATTAGATGTATTACCACTACAAGTTGATAAAGTTAATATTTTATCATCAACTTTAGCTTGAATATTAGTTTTTATTATACTTCTATTAGTGATTAATTTTATAAAATTTGTTTTTTCTTCTTTACTTTCAAAATTAGATATTAAGTAATCTGTAGTATAATCAACTTTGTAAGCAGAAAATATTTTAAACTTATACTGACCGTACTGAGTATCTAAAGTAATTATCATATTACTTTCATTTTTTCTCCATGATGAGTCTAATACATTTTTTAAAGATCCAAACATCGTACCATTACTCATATTATGACCATAAATAATAGTATTATCATTAAGATTTTCTAAATTATTTCTATAATCTAAATATATCCATCCCATAGATGACTTCTTTTTATAAAAATCTCTAACTAAATAATAACTATTATCTGAATGTTGTACTACTGGGTATGATATTTCAGTATTTGGTATAATAATATATCCTATTGTTTCGCTATTAATTTTTTTTAATTTAATAAGTGAATTTTCAAAAATGTATTTATTATTAACGTCTTCTTTATCAGTTTGAGTATCCTGTGATAACTCTGTGTCTTCTTTATCAGAATCATTATCATCATTGTTACTTTCATAATCAATATCACTATTATTATCAATTTCTGATAAACTAGCATTTAACTTATCAACACTAAGTTTTTCTATATATTCATATGACTTATAAATCATTAAAGTCACTAAACAAACATAGATACACAATATTGAAATTAATTTCAAATTATTAAAAGTTAATTGCTTAAATAGATTTTTACTTAAAAAAGAATTAGCATATATTATTCTAAACTCACATGTATATTCATTTTTACACTTATCGCTTAATTCTTTTAACCAAGAAAAATTATTAACTATAAAGTTACCTTTATCTGTTTCCTGATGCAAATATACTATTACATTCCTAGACTCATCTTTTTTAACTAAGTCGACTATTTTAGATATCAACTCTTTAGAATAAACATATATATTTATTGCTCTTAATTTATAATTAATTTTTAAAAATTCTTCTAAATCATCTATTAATTGAGGATAATCTTCCTTGATATTTATTACTTTACTATAATATATTTTATCTTTATTATCAACATTTTGAATCATCAAAAATTTTGTAGATATCTCTTTCGTAGAACTACAATTAACTTCTATTCCCTTTTCATTAAAATTATTTTTAAATTCAAAAGCCATAAAATAACAATTAATCACTTTTAATGATTTGCATTCTAAAAATAATTCATAATCTGTAACATCAATAGTTGATAAAAAATCTAAAGTTAGAACTTGAATATTTAATTGATTTATTAATTGAATAACATATTTAAAAGTAATTAATCTATTAATTTTTAATGTAGTTATTACTTCTTCTTTATTTCTTAACAATTCTATTATTTTATTAATATTTCTTTTATAATATTTTAAATCATAATAAAGAGTATTAATATTAAAACTATTCTTATTTAAAAAGACATATTCTTCTTTTGCAATAGTTTTATAATCAAAAGATAAAGTATTATTTTCAATTTTTAAAATAATATATTCCTTCATCAGTTTCTCCTTATTTTCATATTAATAATAACATAAATTATTATAAAAAAAAAGACTTATTATTTTTAAGCCTTATTCAATATTATAAGCATCTACTAGTTTATTAAATACATTTACATCTATATTTTTAAGTTCACTGCTCATAGCTTCAAGTGCCTCTGCTCCTTTGACATAAATAAACATAGGTGCAACTGTAATTTGATCTTGTATTGTTGGATATTTTTCTTTCAATATTTGTATATATTCATCATTATCTAACAAATCAGTTACATTCCAATAAACAATTTTATCAACTAAATTTTTTCTTTTAATTTCTTTTAATAGTTTTTTTTCATTATTATATATTTCATCATTTCCAGTATAACTAACATATAATATCGCATCACTCATCTCTTTAAGTACAAAATCAATATCATCAGCACTTACTTGTTTTATAGTTTTATCTTGAAATACGCTTGTATTTCTTATATTTTCCTTATAATTTAAGTAAAACATCCTAATATATAATGTTAATATAATAATAAGCAAAGATACAACTACTACTATAATATAATTTTTAGCTGGAACTTTTCCTTTAATTAATTCTTTAATAGTTTTCATATATATTCCTCCTATATATTATTATTTTATCATACGAAAATATATTTTTAAACAATTTATTTTTATTTTTCTTTCATATCAAGTAATTTTTTACCAACCTCAAAACTTTTCTTATAAAATTCATTTATCGATATATCTAAATAATTATTTCTATAACATTGTTCCATAGTTATATATCCATTATAATTATTTGAATTAAGAATATTAATGATTTTATTCCAATCATTCGAACCATCAAATGGTATTAAATGAAAATCCCCTGTTTGAAAATTATCATGTAAATGCACTGCTAGTATTTTATTATTAAATTTACTCATATCAAATTTATCTTTATAAAATGTATGAAAATGTCCTGAATCAAAACATAGCCCTATATTATCACTATCAATATTATCAAAAACATATTCAATATATCCTTTAGTTTCTACATTTTCAAACGCTATTTTTGCATTTTTTTCTTTAGCATAATTCACTAATTCTTTAATTCTTTTTAATCCTATCTCATTATATACAGGCGGATTAAATGTTCTACTTAAATGCATTATAAATAGATTAATTCCATTCTCTACTAATATATTAATATCATTTTTATAACTTTCAATTACATCATCTCCAGCTTTAGAATCTAACCAAATAGAATTAATATTAGAATATCCTAAATGAGCAAATATGATATTAAGTCCTTTTTCTTTTATATATTTAAGTTGTTCTTCTTGAGTAGGATTCCAATTTCTATTATACCATTGTATAAATACATTCTTAAATCCGGCCTCTTTTATTGCATCTATTGTCTCATATGCACTAACACCTTCATTAGCATTGCTTACTACTATTGCTATTTTATCTTCCATTATATCCTCCATTACTAATTAACACTTATAAAATTTTACTACAAAAAAACTATTTTTACTACTAATTTTAACAAGATATAAATATAAAAACTATTAATTCAATTTAATGATTAATAGTTTATTTTTTAATATGCAGGTATTCCATAACCATATATGTATGAACTACTTAACTTATATTTTTTTCTCTTAACATGAGTATACCCAACATTTCCCTCTATTGCATACACATATCCATTTTCAACTTTCTCAACAATTCCAACATGATCTATAACTTCATTGTTATTCCAATCATAAAATATAATATCTCCTCCTTTTGGAGTATATTCATTGGGATACTTCCATTGATTTCTTTCTTTGTAGAAATCAACACCTTTCTTAACCCATATAAACTTAGGTACTTTTCCTTCTTCAATTAAACCATGTTGTTCAGCAACCCATGATACAAATACACAACACCACTCAACTCTGTGATTAAAGCCATACCATTCCCAATACTTTTCACCAGTATTTTCAAGTTGTTCCTGAGCAGTTTTTACTACTCTAGTTCTTAAAATTTCTTCTCTATTGATTTTAAAATCAATATCCTCCACTTCTTGATTATCTTCTGCATCTTTAAACAACACTTTTACTGTAACATCATCTTTAATGTTTAAATAGTCACCAAATATTTTATTAGCATCTTCCTTAGCAAGTAATGTTTCTAATACTTTATTATCTTTTTCAGAGTATAATTTAATACTTTTATCTTTTTGCATTAACTTATCTACTATATTGTTAAGTGATATAGAATAATTTATTACCTCATTAGCAGCAATATTAAAATTATTTAAATCATCATAATCTAAATAAATTGTATTATCATAATATAATATATTACTTTTATGAAGATCTTCTTCTACTATTTTTATTTCTTCTTCATCATTTAAATGAGTTTCTAATATAAGTAATACTAATAAAATAAGTACTATTAGTGGAATAAACAACAAATAAAACATATTATTTTTCATATTATTTGTTTACCTCTTTTCTATTAATCAAAATAGCAAGAGTAGTTACCAAAACAAAAACTATACTAATAATGCATACAATAAAATTAATTTTATTTCCCTTTAAACTAAAACTAAAATTAACTTCATTTGTTGTATTTGACAAATCCCAAGTTAATGTTCTACCATCTCCACTTACCTCAGTAGCATTATGTTTTATTGCCTTTCCAGGCAAAGTTAATTTGAACTTAGTAATATAATTTACGCCTTCATAATTTGCATTACTTTGCAAATCAAAAATAAAATTTGCTGAGTACTGATAAGAACTTTTTGTAAACAATTTTTGATTAACTAGTTTCTCTGTACTTTGATAATTACCCAAATTAACAACAACATCTTTAGTATCTGATATTGTGTCTATATCATCTACTTTGTAAATATATCTAGTTCCAATATAATTATTATCAATATACTCCTGTTTTTCTAAACCATCTAAATATGACACTTTCATAGTAGCATCATTCATAACAAAGTCTTCCATTACATCATCTGTAATCTCTATTAAATCATCATTATTAAAGTTATTCATGTTAATAACATTTCTTAAAAACTCTCTATCAAATGCAATGATGATTTCATAATTCATTTTTCCATTTTCATCAATTAACATATCATTTTCATTTTTGATAGTACAACCAGTAAGTAAAATAATCATTACTAATATAGCAAAAAATTTATTAACTACCTTCATAATTTATACCTCTGGTTCATTATAACAAAATTTGTATTAAAATAAAATACTAAAACTACAAAAATAATATTTTTTATTGTATAATTAATCAATGAATGGAAGTGGAATATGAATCAAGAAAAAATAGGTTTATTTATAAAAAGTATTCGTATTAAAAATAATTTAAGTCAACAGAAATTTGCTAATATATTAGGTGTTACTAGTCAAGCCGTATCAAAATGGGAAAACGGGAAAAATATTCCAGATATATCAATTATGAAAGAAATTAGTAACAAATTTAATGTTGATATAAATGAAATATTAGATGGACAATATAAAACAGAAAATATATCTAAAAATAAAATATTTAATAAGACAACAATTACATTAATAATAATTATTATTATATTATTATTAATAATTACGATTGTTTTAATAATAAAGAATAAAGATGATTATAAATTTAAAATATTGTTAACAAATTGTGAAAACTTTAACATTAAAGGAAGCATAGCATATAACGATGTGAAGTCATCAATATATATAACAAATGTTGAATACTGTGGAGGAAATGATACACAGATATATAAAAAAATAGAATGTTCTTTGTATGAAAAAGTAAACGATACATCTACAAAAATATCTACTAGTGAAATCGTTAATAATAGTACATTAGAAAATTTTTTAAAAACTTTAGAATTTAAAATAGAACACTATTCAAAAGTATGCAAACATTTTGAAGATAATAGCCTATATTTAGAAATAATTGCAACTACTAAAGAAGATAAAAATATAAGTTATAAAATACCACTAAAATTAACTGAAAATTGTAGTATTAAAAAAGATGAAACAAATTAAATTCATCTTTTTTGTATAACAATTTATTTATTATTAAAATATTTATTAACTACTTTATCTAAATCTTTAAGTGTTACCGGTTTTGATAGGTAACCATCAAAACCTTCTTTAATATATAGGTCTCTAGTATCACTCATTGCATTTGCAGTTAATGCAATTACTGGAGGCAAATTATACTCTTTTAAACTTTTAAGTACATGTAATGTCTCGATACCATCCATTCCTTCCATAATATGATCCATAAATATTAAATCATAGTGTATTTCACTTTTTATTTTATATATACAATCTTGCCCATTTAATACACTATCTACTTTAAAGTTATACTTTTCTAAAAGTCTCTTCACAACTTTAATATTAGGCTTATTATCATCAACTATTAATACAGTTTTACCTGTACAATCGATTCTTTTATTATCATCTTTAACATCACTCTTTATTTGCCCTATTGGTGTTGAATCTTTAATTTTTTGTGATACCTCAATATAGAATGTTGATCCTACTCTATATTCACTTTCAAACCATATCTTACCACCTAAAGCATCAATATAATCTTTAGATATTGATAGTCCAAATCCACTACCTTCTGTTTCTCCACCTACATTATTTTTCAATTTAACGCCTTTTGAAAATAGTGAATTTTTATCCTCTTCCTTAATTCCATTACCAGTATCACTAACTTTAAATAATAATTTTTCATAATTTCCATTTTTATTACTTGTTACTGAAAATACTACTTTTCCAACTTCAGTAAATTTTGCTGCATTATTAACTATATTTAAAACAGCTCTATAAAGTTTAGAATAATCACCTATTAATGTAGATGAAATATTTTCATCTAGTTCTAATTTAAATTCTACATTTTTAGCACCAATTCTTGATATTGCATTACTACTAATATCATCTATCATCTCTTTTAAATTATACTCTTTTTCAATCAGTATATTTCTTCCACTTTCTATTTTAGAAATATCAAGTACATTATTTACTATTTCTAATAAGTTATTACCAGATATTATTATTTGCTTTAAATCTTTTTTTACCATTTCTTGATCAAATACATTAATTGTTGATATATCATTACATAGGTTAGTTATCAAATCTATTGGTATCTTTATTTCATAACTCATATTTGATAAAAAATCTGTTTTAGTTTTATTAATTTTTTCTATATCTTTTTGAACTAAGTTAATTTCCTTCATTAAACCTATGTCCGGATTTGCAAAATTAAAATATAATATATAAGCCATAACTACACTAAGCTCAAAATAAAGGGATATATTAGGTAGCAATATTTGAGAAATTATAAAAAATATTGAATTTATTATAGTTATATATACGCTAAATCTACACGTTTTAGATACTTTTTTTCTATTAGCTAAATAGTATGAGTATATTGATATTAAAATAATTGAACAATAAATTACAATAAATATATCGAGTCTCTTATTGCTAAATATTAATTCTTTATTCTCAAGCATTATATCAACACTATCAGAGGGAACAATTAAAGTAGTAAATGGAACAATCATAAATAAAATTAAAATAATTTTCAATACTTTATCATAATTAAATACTTCTTTAAAAGAATTAACTTCTATATTTTTAATTATTATAACTAAATATAAAAACAACAATCCCCAATAAGAGCAACCAAATAACCAATGTATTTTCCAAATTATCTTAGATATAATACTTATATCAATATTGGTTAGGGTAAATACAAATAATAATTCAGTTACGCAAAAAGTAAGACTTATATAAATATATATTTTAAATATTTTATTTGTTATATCATTAATCTGCTTTTTAGAATTATATACTAAGATTAATACTATTAAAAATGCTAAACTTGCAATTATAGGTACTATTCCAAATTCCATAATTTATTCCTCCTATAAGTCTTCTTCTCCAAAATATTTTTTCATTACCCTATTCATTTCTTTAAATACTATTGGTTTTTGTAAATATTCATCAAATCCTTGCGCTATATAATTACTTTTTAGTGCATCATAATTATTTGCGGTAAGTGCAACTATTGGTGGCAATTCACATCCAATTGCATGTAATGCTTTAATCGTTGCGATTCCATCCATATCAGGCATGTAGTGATCTAAAAAAATTATATCTATTTTCATGTTTTGGACAACCTCAACACACTCTTTTCCACTTTTAACTGTAATAATGTTTAAATTATATTGTTCAAGACTTCTTCTAGACATATCTAAATTTACTTGCCCATCATCCACTACTAAAGCAGTTTTTCCTTCTAAATTTAAAATACTTCTAGTTGTTGCGATTCCATGTGAAGAGTTTTCAAATATATTTCCTATATTTTCATTATCCAAAATTCTTTGTCTAAGTCTAATAAAATATCTAGTTCCTTTACCTTTTTCATTAATAAATTCAATATTACCATTTATAATTTTTGTTAATTCTTTTGCTATTATTAATCCTAGTCTATTATTATCTAAATTATTTTTATCACTTTGAATACTAACAAAATCTTCAAAATCTTTTTCAAAATTATCTTTAGTCATTAAGTGTCCAGTATTAGAAACCATAAATTCAAAATCAAAGTAGTTTTCATCTACTCTCTTACCATCAATATTTAATTTTACCTCTCCATAAGTAGTATTAGAAATAGCATTTAATAAAATATATGTGATTACTTTATATAATTTATAAGCATCTCCATAATACTTTTTAGGAATATTTTCATTAATTTCTATTGTAAATTTAAGTTCATCATTTACAATTCTAGATGGAATTAAACTATTTATTTCGAATATTATGTTCTCAAGTAAATATTCATTTTCTTCTAATTTAAATTCCTTATTTTCGATTTTTGAAATGTCCAATATATTATCAATTAAACTCTTAAGTACTGTATTTGCATCCGTTATATTTTTCATATCTCTTAAAACCATTTCTTTTGTTAAATTATTTTCATCAAGTAATGCTTGAGAAAAACCAATTACTATATTCATCGGTGTCCTAATTTCATGTGACATGTTAGCTAAAAAAGCATTTTTAGCATTATTGGCTTCTTCCGCTTCTTTTTTAGATTGCTTATATTCATCTAATAGTTTAAAATCTTGACTTTCAATGGTAAAGTAAAATACAACTAAAATCAAAGTACTAAAAAAAGATATATCATTTATTTCATAATTAAAAAATAACTGTAATAATATAGTAATTATGTATGTACTAAGTATTAGTAATAATGGAGTTAAATATACATTTTTAATATGATTTTTATTCATACCAATAAGTACAATAATAGCGAAGCATCCAACTACACTAATTAAATAAATTATATAGATTAAAGAACCACCTACCACAAATGGCATACCAGCATATCCACCTAAATACTCAATATCTGTAAATATAACACCTAAAACATCAGCAATAATCGTTATTATAATAAATATTTTAAAAGATGTTTTAATCTTTCCTTTTTCATTATATATTCCACGACTACTGAAAACTAAAAAGCAAGTATAAATTAAAAATAGAAGTAACCACAATAATACAAAGCCTACATATGTTTTACATACAATTTCATTTAATAATGGCATTTCTTCTCTTATCATCATTGTATATGGATAAAACAATTCTAATAAACAAGTTATTAATAATACTATCATTGACATAAAATATATTTTATTAGAAATAGTTGTAAATTTTATTTTTCTTATATATATAATCATTATTATTCCAAGAAATATTAATGCTACTATGCTTAAACTTATACTATTAAAATATGTACTAGTCACTTCTAATCAACTCCCTATTATTTCAATATATAGTTTACCATTATTTATATATAATTGCAAAATAAAAGTATAGTTCTAACTATACTTTTAAAAATTACTTTTTAGTAGTTTTTTTATTTGTTGGTTTTTTAGTACTTGAACTTTTAGTTGTTTTCTTTTTTGTAACTTTAGCCCGAGTTTGACAGTTTTTGTAATCAAAGTTTTATAGAAACCTTATTTTTCAAGGCTTTATGATATTTTTTATTATTAAAAAAAATGCGTAAGTTTTGATGTGAACCCCAAATAGGAGACATCAAATAAAAAATCAAGGGCGAACGAAGTG
>JBJEED010000087.1:0-32690 GCA_051872765.1 Bacilli bacterium
TAAGCCCTTTTTATATATGGTTTTACAAGATTTTACTGCAAAACTAAAGATTATATCATATCTATTGTATAATTTAAATTAATTGTTTCTAATACAATAAGCATAAAATAATTATAAATAGCTATTATAAATGTGGCTTTTTCCATAATCTTCGTTTTTATTATCTATACGGTTTATTTTATACTTCTTGCTTATATAATTTATTTGATTTTCTTCACTTTAAATCAAATTTATATAATTGTAACATTTATTTACAATAACAAAAATGGTATAATTATACTGACGTGTGGCTAAAGAGCGTAAATCCAGTCAAAGAAATAATATTGGAAAGGAGACTCGAAATGACCAACGAAAAAAATTGTCCATGTTGTCCAAATCATTGTAGCATAGATAATTTATCTTGTGGCAAAGGAAAAACATATTTTAATGGAAATTCTTCTAAAAGTTTAAAAGAGAGAAATGAATATACAGAAAAAGATGATTCTTCAATGACTATTGATGAAAAAGCAATGTCAAAGATTCGCAAATGTGGACACTTTTTACATCATAAAGATAAAGAAGTAAGTTTAGATTTTTTGTCTAATGATGAAAAAGAAAATTTAATTGATATACTTTCAAAATGTTTGGATAATTGGCAATAGTAAATAATAAAAGGACATTTTACAATTTTATTTAATATGTAGTGTCCTTTTATTTTTATTCTAATAGTAATATAAGTGATAATTTTGCGTCTCTCATATCATAAAACCAATATTAAATTGATAATGATGTATTAGTTAACAAATTTGATTTATTACTTTTATTGAAGTTAAAATGCTATTCTTAAATATCTATAATCATTAATTTATTCTATACTTTCAAATAAAGTAGATTGCTTCATACTAGGAAAATAGTAATATATTTTTTCTCTTAAATATTCACCTTTTAACATTAAATGGTTATATTTTTTAACTTCACTATCTTTTTCTTTTGAACATATCATTTCAAATACACGAGCTCTATCTTCAGATGGATATGTATGACTATAATAATCTACAAAATAAACATTATCATCTGTAGTATTTCCAATTGTATAATCCGTTTTTCTTTGTGTATAGGAGTATAAATAATCGTACTTTTTAGGATTTAGTTTAGTCCAATCAGACATATATTCACCCATATTATAAAGTACATTTTCAATAAAATGCATTAATTCATGACATGTATTAGATTTTAAATTAAATTGTGTAATATCTAAAAGTATTATATGTTTATTATTATAATATGTTGTAAAGCCTGCTGGATACGGATTATCATTTTTAGAGGTTATTTCATTAGATAAATAAATATATAATCCATTATCACTATTATTTTCAAATGAATTAAAAAACTCTTTTGAAAACTTATTTAATACTTCATTTATCTTATCTATAGCTGAATATAATTCTTCCACATCATTACACTCTTTACCCGTATAACCAAGTTTTTTAAACAAATCAATATTTTCATAACTAACATTAACATTATAATTATCTTTTATATCATTTATTTTTAAAGATAATGCATCATTAATTAAATTAACATAATCATCAATATTATAGTTTTCAAATTTATAATTATTTTTAATTATATAAAAATCATAATCACTATCTAATAATTTTAAAAATATCATATCATTAACTACATTTATACCAACTATATTTTTCAAATCATATATTTTTACTTGATCATTATTTAAATCAAATATCTCAAGTCTACCTAAATTGCTATTATAAATATATAAATTATTATTTTTATCAAGATAATTATTGTAATATTTACTTCTATTTAATTTTATATCATATTCTTTAAAAATATTATTAGATAAATCTAATATACTTACTTTGCTATTTTCAACATTATATAAACCATTTTCATATTTGATATAAGTTTTTAGATTATTATTTTCACAAGTCTTTTTATTAACATCACATAATATTGTTTTAACTTCAATATCATAATTATTATATATTAAAAATAAATTTTCATTAATAAATATATAATCGCTTAATATATAATTATCATATTTTGAATCAAGACTAAATATCTCTTTTAAGTTATTATCAAATAGTTTATTATCTTTTATGTAATACAATTGATTTTTATAACTAATACTTATCCCATCTTTTGAATCTATTAGATTGCCGTTTATGTCATATATATCTGTTTTATTATCTATAGAACAATATAAATAACTATTATAAAGTTTACAATCATAATAATTACTACTATCAAATAATTTAGTGTTACTTCCATCATATATATTATATTTATAAAAAACATTTGTATTATTGTCACTAATAGAATAATAAATATAATCTCCATCTATTATGTATGAATTAATTTCACTATTATTTAATTTAATTCCATAGACATTTTCTTCTATTTTATTTCCTTTAATTATTTTATTATTTGTATTATCAATTATATTATCTTTAGGTTGTTTATTTTTGTAATAAAATACACCTAATAAAATAATAGCAACAATAAATAATACACCAAATATTTTTTTCATATATTATCACCACACATATTATATCAAAATAAATATATAATTAGTTAAACTATTAATTATTTAATGTAAACAAAAATAAAATATTTGATATGGTTTGATTGTTCTATTTTTAATAAAATAAAAACAGAAAATCATTGATTTTACTTTTTTGATTTCTGTTTAAATAATTAATTTAATTTAAATAATTTTCTATGAGTTACTGTTTGATTTTGTTTTCCATAATATTTAGAAACTAAATTTGATATTTGAAAATAAACCATTTGTGTCTGCAATGATATTTTATCATTACTTTCCATTTGGAGTTTCTTAAATAATGGCGAGTTTTGTTGACTTACAACATGTAAAAGCGCTAGTATAGCATTTTCAATTTGTCCATCTTCAATATTTTTAGAAACTTGAACATAAAGTCCATACAAAGAGAACATTTCATATAAGTTTGGATATTTATTTAATACTTGATTTATTTTTTCTATTTCTTCTTTATCATTTTTAGCAAACATTTTCATATCTGTTGCTGTCTTTAATGCTTCTATGTCAATAACTTTAAAAATCATTGGAACTAAATTTTGCCAATCAGATAAAAATTGTTGTTTCATATCATCAGATATATTTGCATAGTCTTTAATTTTAATATAATCACATGTTTTCATACCAATAGGTTTAATTTTAAACTTTTTTGTTCTTTTATAATGGATATTTACAGCATATACTAATTGCATATGAATATATTCTCTTAATTTATTAATATAATAATCTTTCTCTCTTTGTAACATTAATTCAAAATTAAAATGATCACAATTTAAATCAATTATATGCTTTGCTATTATAACGGCTTTTTCTATATTACCTTTTTCTAATTCAAGTTCTATTTGTTTACATGCACCCCAAATTTCAAATTGATCTAAATAATTATTATAAAATGAATATTCATAAATTTTATTTCTTTCCTCTTGAGACAAATCTTCTGGTGTGCCAATAATTTCATGTAAAAATTTTCCAGATGTTAGTTTATATATTGCTGAACTTACTTCATATTTCCAATAAGTAGCAAAATCAATTTGCATATCCATTGCTTTCCTAACAATATCTTCTGTAATTATGTTACCATTATCAGCAATCAAATCTGCTAGAATTTTTGCTTTAGTTTCATTTGGATAATTAATTTTAACTTGGATCCATAATGGTTCATATTCCCTATAATCTAGCCAACAACTAAATCCTTTATTATCATATTCTTTATTAATTTTATTAATCATATCAGTAATTCTTTGACCTGCTTCTTTACTCTTAACAAAACAGGTTAAGTTATATCCAACACCCCTAGGATTACAAAAATCTCCTTCCCCGTTTCCTGGTCTAATATCAGGTCTTACAAATTTATGTTTTAAAGTTCCTTTTCTAGGATGTTTTCCTACAATAGGATATACAATATTATCTTTTTCAATTGCTATACCATTCTTATACTTTTCAACTATCTCATTAAATGAATTAGCATTTACAATATTATTTTCTGTATTACTAGTTATATCTGAACTACTATCTGATTTAATAATTAAACCATCATAACTATCTTTACTAAAACCAATTGATGACATTTGTAAATCGTCACTAACTGCTAAAAAACTTGTATTACACTCCGCACATATAAATGAAATTGTTTGACCACATAAATTATCTGAATAACAATACTCACATCCACAATTTACGCATCCTGACTCAGTATAATCTGACATCTTTACTGCTATCATAATATATCTTGCCCTCCTTTTTTAGTGCATATTATACAATAAAAACACCTATTCGTCAATTAAATCATATACCACTACCACACTTAAAACATTTTTCATTTTCTTATAAATATTCTTTTTTTATACAATAAAAACTTTTATATTCTACACCAATTAAAAATACCACTTATAATCTATTGGTGGTATTTTACTTAACTAAGAAACTAAAAACTTAAATCTCTTACTATTTATTATTTTTTCATATATGTAGTGTAATAATATTGAAATACTTATAATTATTACAATTATTAATATATTATATAATATTGGGATTGGCAATCTAAAATATAATTCATTTGCCATATCATATCCAAATAGCATTTGTATCATATACATTTCTAAAGTGCTATTACTAATTAAATTCACTAATTTATTACTAGGTATTAAATTTAACAATAATATTAGTCCTAATGTAAATGGTAATGCTATTAGATACTTAATATCATAAATATAATCACATTTTAAATTATTATAATTATATAGCAATAAAAAACCTATTATTAATAATAATATTGTTATTACTATATATTGTTTTATATTAATTTTATCTAATACTTTATTTCTACTCAAATAACTACCTATTAATATAATTGGTATTCTATTTGTCAAAATAAATATTTCTTTATAATTAGTAAATTTACTAACTATTATTGTAATAATCAGCCAAATTATAAACACTAAATATTTTTTGTTGCAATATTTATTATATAAAGGCAATAATATATATACTATCATAATCGCAGGAACAAACCATAAAAATGCTCCTCCACCCTTAATAAATAATTGAATACCAGTAATAGACAATATTAAATCAGTAATACTCCAATTCTTATAGAAAAATGCTATTAATGTAAATACGATATATAATAAATAAATCTTAATAAATCTAGATATTATAAATTTCTTATAATCCTTTATTTCATTTTTACTTAATGAATAAGCAGTTAGAAAAAAGAATATATCAACTCCAATATAACATATAGTTCTTATAAATAATTCTGTATTAAAAAATGCACTATTAACTTTTGATACATTAACCCATAAATGAAATATTATTATCAATAATGATGATACAAACATTATCGTTTTTTTATTCTTCATATTATATCCTAATTATCAAAATTATTTGGTGACATTACAAAGAATACATAATTATCAACTATTGCTGATTGGTATTCATCTGCTTCTGTACAAATATTCCATCTTAAATTAGCTTTATCTTTTAAATTATCAAGAAATTCTTCTGGTTTTTCTACTTCAAAAATATAAGCTACGAATGGTTGTGTTGAAATCATCGGTGCTATTATATATCCACTTTTAAAGTCTTTTATTTCATCATCAAACCCAAATATATAACTCTCTTCAGTTAATTCTTCAGCCATAACTTTAATTTTAATATTTTCATTTTCTGATAATTTACTTGCAACTACTGACATATCCTTTTCTTTACTAGCCAATGTTTTAAACTCATCTGCTAAAATACCAGCTACTGTTGTTGGCTTATCCTCTTCTTTTGGCTCAGTATCATTATTACATGCAGTTAAACTAAATAACCCAAGTACTAATACTAAACAAACTAATAATTTTTTCATTCTCTATCCTCCTTTATATTAATTATATCATTATTATTAGTTTTGTAAACAAACACATAATAAAAGTAAAAACTACTTAGTTTATAAATCATATATTCTTTCAATTTTTGTTTATTTTTTTAATAACAATTTTAATTTATTAGGATTAAGTACATCATCTAATGAACTTATTTGTATAAATTGACTTTCTGATTTTCCAAAACCAAATGATATACCATTATTATTTTCCCAATCAGTAAGATTCCTATCACTATCATCGACTAAAATATTTCCATAAGCATTTACAATCTGACTTTTTTGAATCATATCTGGAACTATAATAATATTATTTTCAATCTTATGCTTTCTAAAATATTCTATTTTAGCTACTGCTTCTTTAATTGAGTGAACTTTTGTTAAAATACTTGTATCATTTGGATTATAACTTTTTAATATATTAATAGAATCGTTTATTATTTCTGCTTGCATAATCCAATATTGATAGTCTATTTCTTGCAAATACATTCTTTTATTTAAATTTGGATTTATTTGTTTTAATTTATAATATTCATCAAATAACCCACTTTCTGTATCTAATATTACACCATCACAATCAATATATTTTTTCATACTATCACCCATTTAGTTATTATTATTCTACAAATTAATATTATTTTCAATATTTTTATATTTTAATTTTATTATAATAAAAAACCTGAAATTTAAATCAGGCTTTAAACAATTATTAATTTTATTTTTCTATTTCACTTATATTATTTACTCTATTCAATCTAACTGTTACTCTATTTTGACTATCATAGGTACAAGTAAATAGTGTTAAATCAAATTCACTTTCAATCATTTCTTTAATATTTTCAGGTTCAAGTATCTCTACTACTTTTACTTCAAATAAATATTTATTACCATTAATGTCAGTAAAAACAACAATATCACCTTTAACTAAATTTTTAATATATCTAAAGAAATTTTTATAAGAATGAGCACAAATGACTAAATCATTGTTTTCTAATGAACCATAATATCTAGCAGGAGATTTTTTCATTTTTTCATATGACCAATCTGACATTACAGGTAATTCTATATTTAAAGCAGGAATATTTATAATTCCAATATACTCATCACCATTTACTCTAATTGTTTCTTTATTACTATCTTCTTTTATTTCTTGTGTATTTAATTCTTCTTGTATTACTTCAACTACCTCTTTTGATTCTTTCCCTGCTCTTATATCTTCATAATTATTATGTAATTGTAGATATAAGGCGCTTATAATTAGTATTATTCCAATAATTATTAGAAATAATGCTTTTTTATTTTTCATTTTCTTCTCTTTTCATATCATATATAGCTACTATAATAAATAATATTCCACTTGAGAATAAAACTACTATTGGCCATTTTAATTGACCTGTTTGAGGTAATTTATCAGTGTTTGTTACTATAAAAGTATATCCTTCATTTTTATAAGTCGCTGTATATCCATTAGGAATATTTATCTCCTCTACTGTATACTCATCACTTTTTTCTATATCTAACCAAGTATATGTCCAATTATTATTCTTATTTAATTTAATTGTATCAATAACTTCACCAGATTTTAATAATTGAATTGTTACTTCATCAGGTAATTTATTACTTTCATTTTGTTTATTCCATATTTTTATTACTTCAATATCAATAGTATTATATATTTGAGTCTTTGGCATAGATTCAATATCATAAACCCACATATTATCTATTTCTTCAGGAATCATAACTAAATATGGATCTATTTTTGAAAATCCTTTTACTTTATTTGTTTGAACTACTAAATAAAGACCTAAATCTAAATTTGTAAAACTTGCCTTACCTTCAACATCTGTTATAGAAGTTTCTCTTTTAACATTTGTATTTTTAATACATTCAACCATACTATTAGTAATATTTTCATCATCTAATTTACAAGCATCTGTTTCAGGAAGATTTTTAAATACTAGATTTGAATTTTCTATAGTAGCATCAGCAACTTTATATATTGTTATTTCAGCACCTTTTATAACTTCACTATCATTAGTAGATAAGCTAATATCTAAACGACCTTTTTTAGATATATCTATAATATTTGAATTCGCACTTATACTAGTTATTCCTAATAATGAAAATACTAATAGAATAACTATATAGTTTAATAACCTATTTTTCATACCAATTCCCCCTCTAATTGTTTATCCCATTTGGATAAACATATTTATTATATATTTTTTTATTATTTTTTATTGGTTTAAATGCTACTATGATTAACCAAATAAATATTATTGGCATACATGCAATTGATGTTACTATCAATTTACTCACCTTGAAAGCTTCTGTTGATACATATGCTTTAGCATTTGCATTTTCTATCCTATGACCTCTTACTAATAGTCTATGACTATTAATACCATAAGGAGTACATGTCATTAATGTAACATAATCTTCTTTAGAATTAATTGCTAAGCTATCAGTCTCGTTAGGCTGAACAATTAATATTTGATCAACTTCATATGTCATTGTTTTATCAAAAACTTTAATAACGAATGTGTCTCCTATCTCAATTTTATTTAAATCTGTAAATAATTTACTAGAAGGTAAACCTCTATGTGCTGATATAACAGCATGCGTTCCATTCCCTCCTACTGGAAAACTAGACCCTTCAAGTAATCCTGAAGCAATGTTTAGAATTTCATCACTTGTTCCATAATAAATTGGTAACTCAACCTTAATTTTATCTATACTTATATAGCCAATCATTCCTGTACCACTAACATTTAATATATCTTTAGCACTTCCAAGTTTTTTATAACTTATCAAAGGATTAGCTATTTTTGTTAATTTTTTATTATATTCTTCTGCATCTTTAAAGTAAGCTTCATAGTCTATTTCTTCAATATTTTTGAGCAATTCTTCATATTTATTAACCGCCTTTGATTGAATTTTATTATTTGTGTAACTACTTATTGATGGATAGAGTAAAACCATAAGACCTATGAAGAAAAATAATACCATGAAGAATGTAGTTTTATTCTTTTTCATAAGTCTTATACCCCCTCTTACATGATATATTACTTAGGGAGAAAAATTCTCCCTAAGAATAAATATCTAAATTTATTTAAGCTGTTGTATTATCTTTCTTATTTAAGCATTTTCTTTTGACATTCTAAATTTAGTAATTAGTACTATACCAGCTACTAAAGTTACTAATGATCCAAATGTAATAAACATTGCAGTTCCCATAGCACCTGTTGATGGTAATACAGCACCTGTAGTATTTATTATTTCTGTATCTTGATAAGTAAAACTACCATTAGTAATTGAAACAGTTACTTTTACTCTAGAAGCTAATTTATTATATCCCTCTGGAGCTAATGTTTCTTCTAAATAATAATCACCAACTGCTAATCCATCAATAACTGCTTTACCAGCTGTAATTTCTACAGCATTAGTTTCTTCAGTAGTTGTTGCAACTCTATAGTAATTTACACCATTTTCTGTTTTAACAAGAACAACTTTTATTTCATTTCCAGCTGTTAATGCATCATATAGTTTGAATGTAGCACCTTCTAAATCTGTTGTTCCATCTGTTTTATGAATTTCAAATCCATAAGTATAAGTTTTTGTTGGAATACCTTCAACCTTAGTATTATTACCATAATATAAATCTGCTTCATTTATATTAGCAACATTTGTAATTGATTTTTCGTTGATTTGAGCTTTATATGTAATTGTAATTACAGAATCTTTTGCCATAGTTGTAGTATTTAATAAATTTAATGTAAATGTATTTCCATTTACTACTAATGTATAATCTGTATCTTTTACTAAAGTTGTATTTCCATTTTTAACTACAAATGAATTAGCCATGTCATAGTAAGTTAATCCTTCAGTAATTGTATCAACTACTTTAACATTCTTTTTACCAGCAATGTCTCTAACTGTTACTGTGTAAGTAATAACATCACCAATTGAACCATTATTTGTTTTTAATCCAGCACCCATTACTTTATCAATGCTTGGTAATGAATTCTTTTCTCTTATTGTAGCATCTGGAATTGTAGAATCAATGCTGCATATTACACCAACTGTTGATTCTACTAAATAATAACCTAATTCAAGATTATCCCATTCAACTTGTGTGCTAGTAGCAGTAACTGTACTAGTTGGTTTAATATTATTTGCTTTTGCATAAGCAAGTGCATCTTTAGCAAATTGTTCCATATCACTTGGAGCGCTTTTTAATATAACATAATGTTCTGAATTTGGAGCATCATTTGTTACATCAAAATTAGCAGCATATGTTCCACTACTAAAGAAATTATACCAAGCAGAACTAACAATATATGATACCTTTCCTTCTCTGTTTGCATCTACATCAAATGAAGCAATTTTTAGGATTTGATAAATTGAATAATCTTCTCCTTTAACTGCATTTTCAATTGTTATAGAACCCTTATCAGCACTTGTTCCACTAACAGCGCTAACTGTAGAAACAACTGACATTATTGCAAATACTGCAATGAATAAAAAACTAAATAATTTTTTAAAATTTTTCATGTTTTTTCCTTCCTTCTTTCTATTATTTAATTAATCTATATATAAACACTTATATTTTAAAGATACCAGCTTAAATATCTTTTCTTATAAATGAATATACCAAATAAATACTTGACATACCTATTAGGAATGTAGAAATTATTGATGTCACAATACCTCTTACACTTCCAGTTTCAGGTAAAACATACGTGATTGTACAAATATTCGTAATTGTCCAAACATTTCCATTTTGTGTATATTTTGTATTAAAATATTCTTCATAGAATGATTTTTCTGATTCATCTACGTCAAATCCAATTTCTTTTACTTCATATATATAATCATCTGGTAATATATCAAATTTTCCTTCTCCACTTGTAAATGTATAAGACCAATTATTCGCTTCTGAAAGAGTTGCTTGAGCTATTTTTGTTAAAGTACCATTTTCTGATTTTTTATAATATAGAGCAACTATTACACCAGGAAGATGTGATATTTGTTCTGTATTTTCCCATGATTTTTTTACACTAACTTTTGTTGATTTTACTTCATGAGTATTAGTTATAGTAATAGTACTTCCATTTATGTTATATGAAGTTTTATAACCTTCTACAGTTATTTCATTAATTGTATACTCATTTTTTATACCATCTGTATATTCTACTAAATTATTAAATTCATATTTCCAGTTTGTATTTTGAGAAATTTCTACTTCTTCTATAACTTCTCTATTTTTTAATAATTGTATAGTTATAGAATCAGGCCTTAATCCAAGAATATTATTATGATCATTCCACTTTTTCTCTACTAATAAACTTGTTTTCTTTATAGTATTTGTTATTGAAGACTCATTTGCTTGAGTTGAACTCTTATAATAAAGTCCTGTTGCAAATTTTGACCATACTTTTGTACCACCTTCAAAATATATATGACTTGCATCTACTGATATAATTTTTTGGCCATTATAATAATACTCTCCAGTTGTACCACTTATATAAACAAACGCATCATAACTTGGATTACCAAATCCATTTATTGGTTTTGCACTTTCATATACTAATTTTCTTTCTGTTTCTGAAAGAGGTTCAATAGTCCATACAATAAATTTATTATCTTGATTACCTGTCATCTTAGCTACTACTATTGTTTTGAAATTACCATTAGTAGTTATATTAATCGAACTACATGGATTTATTACATCCCATTTATTATCAACTGATGGTAAAGTAAACACTACATTTGGATCTACATGTAAATCTGTTATTTCTTCGTATCCATCAATCATTTCTTCAACTACTTTAAACTTATATGTATTATTTGAACTATCAACAATTGTTTCATTTGAAATATCAAAATCATATTTCCAATCTGTATCTTTTGATACTATTGCTTCTTTAACTAGTATTGCAGTTGATTCATCAAATGTATCACCGCTATATTTATATAGTTTAATACTTATAGAATCTGGTAATTCTTCATCTGATACATTTTCCCAATTTTTAGTAAATGGAATAATTATTTTTCCTGCTTCTTCACTTATATCACTATTTGCTTGAATATCTAATGCATATATGTGATTTTTATAAGTAAATATTGATAAAGAAAATATGGTTAAAGAAAAAAGTATTGTTTTTAATATTTTTTTCATTTTAAAGTTCCCCCCCTAAATTTATATTAATTTTTTATTGGCCAAATACGAAATAGTATTTTTCCAATTATATCTTCTTCTGATATACATCCAACACTTGAATTTCTTGAATCTATTGTTTCTGTTCTATCATCACTTAGTACAAACCATTGTCCATCAGGTACTTGATATGGAAATTCAATATCATATTCTCCTAAAAATTTATTAGTTATATATGATTCTTGAAGTTCTATACTATCTACAAATACATTCCCATCTTCATCTATCACAACCCACTGTCCCGATGATGCAATAACTCTTTTTACTAATATCTTATTTCCGTGATAAAATGCTATAACATCTCCTCTTTTTAATTTATTAGTTTTAATTGATACTACAAATTCACCACTATTATATGAAGGAGTCATTGATGAACCACTGATTTGAAATACTGGCATATAGAATGTAGCTAGTAGTGTCGCAAATGCAGCAATTATAATTAAAGCATAGATAGTACTTCTTAATACTTTAACATATCTTGATTTATATGTTTCCCTTTTTAATTCTTCTTCTATTTCTTTGGAAGTTAAAGATTTAATATCAATTTTATTTTTTTCCTTTTTTGATTTAAATATAATATTCTTAAATTTATTTATTACTTTGTCTATCCAAGATGCTTTCTTAAATATTATATGTTTCTTTGCTGGTTTAATTACTCCTTGTTTTTTAGACATTAATTATGTTTCCTTTTATTTTTTTTATTCTTCTTAGGAGTAACTTTTATTACAGTTTCTTCTTTCTTTTCATCTTTAACTTTTTTTATTTCTTTAGAACTTTCATTTTCTACTTTCGATTTTTCTATTTTACTCTTAAGTGCTTTGTTTTTTGAAAGTTCATTTTCTAATTCTTTGATTTGATTTTCTAAATCATTTACTTTTTTAGCGGAGTCTTCTTCTAACTTTTTACATACTTCTTCTGTTTCATTTTTTCTTTTTTCACATTCTTTTTCTGTTTGATCAAGTTTCTTATGACATTTAACCTCAGTATCAGCTATAATTTTATCTTTTATTTTTCTACATTCTCTCTTAAAATTTTTCTCTTCTTTTTTTACTGATTCTTCAATATTTAATTTATATATTGCGATTGCTTCATCCGCACTTTTAAAAATATCACTTAATTTTAATGCTGCCTCAGCCAAAGTACCAGTGTCTGCTAAAGAAACTTTTTTGGATTCTAACTTTTTATCAGAATCTTCTAATTTCTTCTCTAAATCCTCAATCCTCTTTGTTTGCTCTAAAAGAATTTCTAGCAGTTCTTTCCGACTTAAATTTTTAAGTTCTTTATTTTTACCCATAGACCCCACCTTATATCGACCTTTATAGACTTTCTTCCATTTGTGATTATTTATTATAAGCAATTTTTTTTAAATTTCAACCTTTTTTAAAAAAATTATTTAAAAAATTTATTTAAACTAAATGAATTTTCTGAGCCATTAGTTAATTCTACATTTTCTGTTAAATAGCTTTGATTAATAGATAAAATACCTACTTCTTCTAAATCAATACCCTTTTCTTTTAGTCTACTCATATACTCACTAATCTTTAATGTAGCATTAGTTGTTTCGCTTTCAATAATTTTAGAAACTTCTATTGCTATTTCTTTTTGTGCTTCTAAAATAAATGGCTTTTTTAATCTAACTATTTCATCTAATATTATTTTATCTGCATGAAATGTCTCATATATTTGCATATTGTAATAACTAAGTTTAGTATTAAGTAGCGCTAATGTATCAATTGCACTTAATCTATTTTCTTCTGAATATAATCTATTAGAATTAATAATTCTTTCAATCATAGAAATAAAATCAGTTCTTATTATATCCAATAATTTTTCATACATAAATATTTTCCTCCCTATAAATATTGCATTTTATTATACAAAATTGAATACAATTGTCAACTTACTATTGCAACAAAAAAAGATATGAATGTACATACCTTTATTGTTATATAAATATTTTTATTACTTAATACTATTTTAGAACTAATTTTTTTTCATTATCTGCATCAATTGTACTAAATTTGATTCCCATCTGATTATTCTTAATAGCCTCAACTTCAAAATCTATCATATCTTCTGGTAAACTATTTATATCACACCATACTAATTGTGAACATTTTTCTGGTTCATTTATTTTAACTTGTCCAATATAACTTTCTATTTCAAAATATACATCATAATATGGAACTAAAGATTTGTTACGTCTATTAACTACAAATGTATCTATTATACTATCTAGTGATATTTCAATACCAAGTTCCTCTCTTGCCTCACGAAGAGCAGCTTCATATGCATTTTCTCCCTCATCTATATGACCTGCCGGTAGTGCTAGAAAACCAGGCCATAATTTTGTACCTTGTCTCCTTTGTAATAATATTTCTCCTCTTTCATTTCTAATTATCAAATACACTGATGATAAAAATTTTTCTCTTTCCACAATTATTTCCTTTCATTTTTTTATTTCACTACTTTATCAACACTACCTTTATATTCTACTTAAGTTGATACATTTTTTATATAACAACCATACTAATTAAGTATAACAAATTTATATGATATTTTAAAGTAATTTTAACACATTATTTTAATAATATTCTGCTTTAGCACATTTTGATAAGTTAATATCAATTAGTTTTAAAAACTCATTTAAGTATTTATTATCATCTCCAGTAACAAACAAATGACCATTACCAGAAGTAATTGTATATTTTGGTGAATATTCACTTATAAACTGAATATTATTAGCATCTATACTATGCTTTATTATTTGAATAACATCATAATCATAACTTCCATCAATATAAGATGTATATTTTAATTCATCTGTACATAATGTACCTTCTTTACAATCTTTGTAAGCTGTATTTAAAATATATTTATTATCTTTATAGATATTTAATTGTATAGGAATGCACTCACTTTTACTTATAGTAATTGAAAATATTAAATCTTCATAACTCAAATCATCTATTGTTATATTATTCATATCTAAAGATAAATAATTATAATAGATATTCTTTTTATTTTCTACATCATATTGTAACTTATTAATATTCTCTTCTACATTAAAATTCAATACTTCAACTGCTATATCATTTGGAAATAATTCTTTAACAGACATTTTAAATCTATCATCATCTTTAGATTTCTCTATATTTATTATATTATCATTCTTAATTGTAACTTTATAAGCATTACTACTAGACGATGATATTGCTAATGAATTCTCTTCTTCAATATAGTAGCTTATGCTATATATCCACATATAGACATATTTATAATTACCTTTTTCTTCTATACCAAATTTATGATAACTATAAAATACATTGAAATCTTTTTTTATATTATCTGGATTATTTTTTAATTCATTATGTTTAATAATATTAACTACTTTATCATATAAATAATCATTATCAGTAATTAGATTAGTCTTTAAATAATTATTTATATAAGATAAACTAACAATTAGTAGAATAGTAATGAATAATATTATAATAATATATCTAGAATATTTTTTATCCTTTTTGATATTATTTGCTGTACTAATATTTTCATAATTATTTTTTTCTTTTTCTATAACTATCTTTTCTCCATTTATTAGTTCATTAATAGATATATTTAATATTTCACACAACTTCTTAAATAATGAAACATCTGGAAGACTCCTTCCATTTTCCCAATGAGAAACAGCACGATCAGTAACACCTAACTTATCTGCAAGTTCTTGTTGAGTTAAATTATTTTCTCTACGACTCTTTGCAATAAATTTTCCAATCTTACTTTGATCCATATTAGTCACCTCTACAAATACAATTATAATATAAAAATAATTAAAAGTATCCACAGCAAAAATAGAGATATAAAACTACCTTTTTATTGAGATTTTTTTAATACAAAAACTTACTATAAAAATTATTAATTCAATCATAATTTTTGATAAATATATATTAATAGAAAAATAATTAACTGCTATATTTAACATAATAGTATTTATTATTAAAATACATATTACATATATAAAATATAATATAATATTTTTATTTTTAAATACTCTATTTTTATTTAAATTATAATTTAGTATTGAACTAATTAACCTAGATAATATATTAGATAATTCTAATTTTTTAGTTGAAATATTAAAGAATATATAAAGTAAATAATCTATAATAAAAGATATTATAGATATAGATGAAAACTTTATTATTTGCTTATATATTTTATAAGAATCTTTTAATGTACTAAAATGAGAGTTTGAATTATTATCATAATAAATCGTTTCAATTTCTATTTCTTTTATTTTGATATTATTTATAGGACAATATAATAACATATTCATTTCATATTCATATCTTTGTCCATCTATTTGTAACATAAAGTCCATTAATTTATTAGTAAATGCACGAAGTCCTGTTTGAGTATCATATACATCTATACCAGAAGAAATAAAATATATAAATCTGGTTATAGAATTACCGATTCTACTTCTTAGTGGAGTATTCTTTAATCTTTTACGCTTTCCAATTACTAATTGTCTTTCATGATTTATTAGATATTCATATAGTTTATTAGCATCACTCACCTTATGTTGTCCATCACAATCTATTGTTATTACACAATAACTACTATATTTATTTTTTATATAAGAAAATGCAGTTTTTAAAGCACTACCTTTTCCTTGATTCTTATCATGTTTTAATATAGTAGCATATTTCTTCGCTACTCTAAAAATATTATCATATGATTTATTACTTCCATCATTTACTACAATTATAATATAATTATTTCTTTTTAACTCACTAAGTAAATGAATCATTTTATCATTTGGTTCATATGCTGGTATTACCGCTATTTTTTCCATTATTAATATCACCCTTTATTTATAAATAGATTAATCTTCTATTTCATATAGTTCTTTATACTCAATACAATTTTTAATTAACTCATTATGTTTTCCACTAGCAATTATCTTATGTTTATCTAAAACCAAAATATTATCCGCATCAATTATTGTACTTAATCTATGTGCAACAATAATAACTGTATGATTTTTAGATAAATCCTTAATAATGTTTTTAATTTTTTGCTGATTGTTATTATCTAACGAACTTGTTGCTTCATCAAGTAAAATTATTTTTGACTTTTTTATTAAAGATCTTGCGATTGCTATTCTTTGTTTTTGTCCCCCACTTAATATAATTCCATTTTCGCCAACTAAAGTATCATACCCATCCTTCATTAAAATAATGTCATCATGAATTTGTGCCTTTTTACAAACTTTAATTATTTCTTCTTCTGTTGCTTGCGGATTAGCAAGTTTAATATTATCTTTTATTGATAAATTAAATATATAAGGAGATTGTGAGACCACTGAAATATTATTCTTTATTGTTTCTTCTGATAAATCATTAATATTATAATTATCCAATAATACTTCTCCACTATTTACAATATAACTCTTACTTATTAATTTTAGTATTGTTGATTTTCCTTCACCACTTTTACCAACTATTGCTATCATCTTATTAGAATCAACCTTAAAATTTAGATTTTCAAATAATTTAACCGAATTATATTTAAAACCAACATTTTTAAATTCAATATTTCCTTTTATATTATTTAAACTTATTTTACCATAAGTTTCTTTACTATAACAATTATATGTAATTATATCAAAT
Source organism: Bacilli bacterium (assembly GCA_051872765.1). Taxonomy (GTDB): domain Bacteria; phylum Bacillota_I; class Bacilli_A; order RF39; family UBA660; genus CAG-1000. The sequence continues at coordinate 17,823 of JBJEED010000087.1, forward strand.
ACCCTTGAAGCAGCTATCTTTCCATCTGCTAATCTTTCTCTTATTTCTGAAATGTAATCTATCATATATAGTATCTTATTTTTATATAAAAATATTATTAAAAAGGAACTTACTTCAAGTGTATTATGCATAATAAAATAAACTGATAATATTATAAATATAAAATCTAATATATGCTCTAATGATCGAATGCATCTATTCCAAGTTCTTCTAATATTAATACTTTTAATTTCTGCTTTAATTGTATCATCTTGCTTTTCATTAGCGTCTTTTAATACTATTGATTTTAAATTAAGTATTTTAATTTCTCTTATTCCTCTTATTATATCAGTATATAATCCTATAACTTTTTCATCTTTTTCTTTATATTCTCTTTTTGCTTTCTTATAATAAAATAATTTTTTTGAAGTCAAAATATAAATAATAATTATAACCAAAACTAAATATAAACCAATATATATATTAAGATAAAAAACATATAATATAAAACTAACATTAACTAGTATTTCTGCTACATCATCTGTTATATAATCAAATAATTGTGATAATTCAGTAGTATCTTTATTAAGTCTTGATATAAAAAGACCAGAATTTGTATCATCAAAATTTTTAATTTCAAAATTAGTTAAACTTTTTAGCATATCACTCTTTAAATCAAAATTAACTTTTCCATTTAGTTTTAAAACTACTTTAGACCATATATTTGTAAGTACTTCAATTGCAATTCTTAATATAACTAAAAAGAGTGCTGTCTTTATAATATTATATTTATCAAAATTTTCAAAATAACCTAACATTTTTCCTTCATATATCGGAGATAGTAAAGCAAGACTTGTATATCCTAAACTTAATATAACAACCATAATAGAAAGAAATATATATTTTTTATAGTATTTAAATAACTTTTTTAAATCTTTTGAATCCTTTTTCACATCTAATACCTCACTTCAAGAATAATTAAAATAGTTTATTTATTAAATTAAATTATATCTTTATAATATAACATAATAATTATTAATTTCAATTATTTTTAAAATATTATTAATATTTAACATTCAATATTAAGCTATTTATTTTTTATTGATAATTTCAAATTTTTATCACTATTTTTTAACCGCTAATAAATATGCAACCCCTTTTGGAGCAATAATTTTATTATTTGAATTTGATATATTATAATCCCTAAAAAATTCACTAGTTATATCTTCATCATTTAAATACTCATATATTTGAAAATTATTATCTAATAATAATTTACTTATTTCATCATAATCATATTTTGCTTTCATAGGTTCAGATGCACCACTTGCTAATTGTTCATTAATTTTTGTTTCCTTACTTTCAATATTAGTTTGAAAATCAAATAATAAACTACTCCCTTTACAAATAATATTTGAAATTTGATATATCATATTTTTAAAATCATTTTTATCTAGATAATAACTTATTCCTAATAATGAATTAAAAGAAATTTTTGTTTTGTCATATGGTGCTTTTAATACATCATCTATCCAATCAGTTTTTGTGAAATCTGTTTTTATATAATTGATATTATTTATACCAACATTATTAAGTTTTAATCTACATAATTTATCTTCAATTATATCCTCTTTATCAATTTCAAAACACTTAATATTATAATTTAATGAACTTGTATCATATCCAGATGCATATATAAGATATTGTTCACATCCAAATTTAATAGCATTATCTAACATCTTTTTATTAAACGCACTCCTACCTAGTACACTAGGTCCTATTTGTTTGTTCACAATCCATTTTATAGCCTCATCTTCACTTCCATTAAAATTTGGATTAAAGTATTTAATTCCTTTAGCCATATTATTTTTAATATTTAAGTATTCATCATTAGAAAGTATTTTATCGCAATTTTTATCATCATATATTTTTATATCACTATTTTTATAATGATACGCTCTTACAAATGCACTAACTAATGCTGTCATATTATTTTCCATTTTTTTCACCTCATATTTTAAATACACCATTTTTAATAAAAATAATAGTCTTGAAAAAAATGCGATTTTATGGTAATATTAAAGCATAAATAAAGATGAAAAATTTGTTTTTTCATCTTTTTTATTTATCCTACTAAGTCTTTTAAATTTATTTTATTTGATATAATTTCTTATATACATATCCATCGATTATTATTTTTTTTGAATTAAACAAAGTTTTTAATTGAATAACTTTCATTTTACCTTTTTTCATTGTTACTAAATATTGTTTATCTTTTTCTTCTACCAAGAATAAAGAATAAATTCCATTTTCAATAAAATCTTCTAATTCCGGTGAATAACTAGCTTCTACTAAAAACCAAAATAAATTCTTTTTAAAATTCCACTTTTTCTTCTTCTGTAAAGCATAAATACTACTTGCTTTGCTAAATCGTTTTATTATTATGGTTTCTTCTTTTGATCTAGCTTTACCTTCTTTTTTTATACCTTCTATAGAATATGATTCTTCTAAAATTACTTCACCTAACATTTCTTTTTTATGATCTAATAGTTCATCTGTTGAAATATTAAATAAAACTGCTAATGATTTTAAGTTTTCTATATCAGGTAAGCCAAGATCACTTTCCCACTTTGTAATAGTTTGTCTTGAAACTCCAACCTTATCTGCTAATTCTTCTTGCGAAATTCCAGTTTCTTTTCTTAATCTTTTTATTTTTTCTCCTAATGTCATATAAATTTCTCCTTTGATAAAACAATCATATCAATTCAATTAATTTTTTACTAGCAACAATTATTTACATTTTTGAAACTTATAGTTGTAAAAATAGTTCAATTTCCAAATTGTAATTTGTAATTATGATTAAATTAAATGTTATATTATAACTAAATCAAATCTTTTATTATATTTAATTGCTTTTTATTTTATCAAAGTAAACATCAAAATTATTTTTGTTTTGTTTTTCTATTGCTTCAATAAATTCTTTATTACTAGAACTACCAAAGCCAATAAATGATTCTTTACCAATTATTGTATAGGGAACTCCTGTTACCTCATCATCCATTGCTTCTGCAAAAGTATAGATAAGTTTGGCATTATCTTCATTGTACCATGTTTCAAAAGTATATAAATTATAATAATTGCCATATTTTTCTTTTATACTCTCAAAAAATTTAAATTCTTCTTCACAATGTGGGCATCCATTTCCCCAAAAGAAATAAATATTGATTTTATTATCTTCTTTTTCAATATTATCCAAATTAACATTTTTTAAAATGTTATTATCTTCTTTTGTAGATTCATTATCAGATGATTTAACTTCACTAGAATCTGTATCTCTTAATTTAACATATTTTGAAAACCATTTTTGAAAACCATCTTTAGAAGTATAGTAATCAATATCTTCATCCTTATTAGCCTCTAAAAAATCAACCAATTTGCCTTTATTATAAATTAAAAATGATGGATAATACTTAACAGATTTTCCAATATTAGTATTCTTAATATCAGAAAAAGCTATTTTATAAATGATTATTTGATTGTCTTTTAAGAATTCAGATAGTACATTCTCAAAATCAGAAGATGTCACACACATAGGTTGATATACAAACACAACGAATGATTCGTTTTTATTTATTAAACTATTTAACTCATCTATTTTTATTTCTTTCATATCACTAGAAGTGTAATAATCATTTTCCAAATAAAATTGTGTATTATTATTAGTTTTATTAATAAATAACAAGGTAGTTATAATTACTGCAAATAATAAAATCATTACTAAACAAACAAATATTTTCTTTTTCATTTTCTAATCTCTGTCAAATTATCAAAATCGATATTATGATAATTTACTTTCCAAAAATCATATTTTGTTTTAGAATCGTGATTATTTACTGTACTAATTCTATGGTTTCCCTCATAATTCCAATATGCACCAACATTATATATTTTTTCTTTATCCCAACCTAAAGCTACTAACATTTGTTTAGTAAAATTTGCATAGCCACCTGCACCACACATAATGAATATATATTTATCTTTAGGAAAAAGATACTCTAATATTTCCATTGATTCTTCATAATTAGCAATATAATTACCATTTTTATCTAAAGAAAATAAAGTTTTTCCTGTATATAATCCATATACATTTTCTCCTGCTTTTTGATCTATATATTCTTGTGGAAATTCTGTTAAGTAAGCATATGGAACGACTTCAAACCCCTCTATAAATCCAGTTAACTCTCTTTCTCCACCTTTGTTTTCCCATGTTGCACTATCCATAAGCAGTCTTACATCACGATAAACAGTATCACTTCTACCTAGATAATTATCAATCGTTTTTTCATTTATATTTTTGTCAATGTCATATACACCTCTTAATCCTTCCGATTTTTCTTGTTTTGGCAAAGGTTTCTCTTGCGTATTATTATAATTACCGAATATAATATAACTTCCTAATCCTCCTACTATTATACTAGTAATAATTACTAGTCCACAAATTAATTTTTTCTTCATATTTTTTCTCCTTTCAATATTCATTTTATAAGATTATTAAAAGAAATCCAATAACGAAGAAGTTGAAAAAACTCAACATTTTGTTGAGTTGATTAGTTGAATAAATTTTTTCTTTTATTTGGAGCAACTATTCATTTTTAAAGGTATTTTATAAGTAGTAATTTTATCATTAAAATCAGTGGCATTTATAGATAAATATAAACTATCTTTTTGATATTCTTTACAATTTTTTTCATAATTATCTATAGATAAAGTTACATCTTGTAAAAATTCTTCTAATTTTATTTTTTCATGATTTGATGTAAAAGAACTAATTTTTGTTTCAATATTATTGTTAGATTCATATAAAATGCATTCTATTTGCTTATATTCCTCATTATCATCTCCACCACAATATTTGATATTGGTAATATAAATTGCAGATTTATTTTCATTATAAGAAATATTTCCTGAAATATTAAAATTTTTACATTCAGTTGATAATGTCTTAAATTGAAAATCGTTTTTTTCTTGAAAAGGTTTAAATATAATCATAGCAAATATACATAATGCAATAAAAATAAATACTGATAAAAAAATTATTAAAAAAGTTTTCTTCTTTTTACTTTCCTTATATTCTCCATCTAATAGTTCATCTATACTTATACTAAAATCTTTGCTAATTTGTTTCATAAGGGATGTATCAGGCATGTTCAAACCATTTTCCCATTTACTTACTGCTTGATATGTAACATTGTATTTATCGGCTAATTGTTTTTGAGTCAAATTATGCTGTTTTCTTATCTCTTTAATAAATTTACCAAATTTTTCTTGATTCATAAAACTTTTCAACTCCACTTCAAACTTGCTAATATAAATCAAGTACTTTTTATAAAGTTTTGTAACTTTTTTAATTTTCAATTTTAAGCATGCTAACGCAGGCCTATTGCTAGGTCTTTTTTTGACATTTTAAATTTTAAAACCTACCAAGTACCTAATTCAATATATTTCTTCTTTAGTATACCATAATATTGCCTTAAAAACTTATTTAATCCTGCTATTTTTGCTGATTTTTTGCATTTTCCTTCTGCTTCTTTTTTAATTATATAATCATAAACTTCACAATCAACTCTACAAAATGATTTTATAGATTGCATAACTTCAAATCCTGTTTTTCTTAAATACTTATTACCTCGTTTAGAAATATGCCTATTTGTTGCTTCATACTTTCCAGATTGATATGGCGGAGAATCTATTCCTGCATAAGCAATCAAACTTCCTGCATTCTTAAATCTTCTTATATCTCCAATTTCTGCAATCAACAATGGTGCTAATCTTTCTCCAACCCCTTTCATATTTCTTACTTCTTTATATTCATCCATGCTCTTGGCAATTTCATTCATCTTTGCTATAATTTCATTAGTTGTTTCAATCAAATTGATTAAAGCAACCACACGCTTACTTAATATAAGTTGTGTGCTTGAATTTGATGGACAAGAAGGAACTGATTTTTTAGCTAGTTCGTAAACTTTTATAGCTAAATTTCTGCCAGCTCTTTGTTGTCCTATTTTTTGTGCAATCTTTTCAACATCATTTAAAAATGTTTCTAACTTCTTTTTTCTAATAATTTCTGGATCATTAAACTTTTCAAATATCTTTAATCCTACTACGAAATTACATTCTTCTAATAACTGATAGTATCCTGGAAATAACATATCTGTTAAATCAGAAAAATCCACTTTTTGTTGTACTTTCATAGAATTTAATGAAAAATATTGTCTTGATAAAAATCTTAATTCTTTATATTTTTCTTCTTCGATAAAATTTACTTTTAATTTATACCAATTATCACAAACATATTCTGCTAATTTTAATGAATCTTTTTTATCTGTCTTTGCTTTTCTTAAACTTCTGTCTAAATACTTTTTAATTTTTAAAGCATTTTCTGCAATTACACAATATCCCTTATCCAACAAATAAGTTAATATTGGTAAGTGATAAGTACCTGTTTGTTCAAGAACTATTTTTAAATCTTCTTTAGAAAACTTTTGTAATTTCTTATCTAACTTTTCTAAATCTTCAACATCATGATTAATATCAAAAGGCATTTCTATTACTTCTCCCTCAATACTTAATATTGCTACTGTACTTTTTCCTTTTGATACATCAATACCAACTCCATACTTCATCTTATAATCCTTCCTATTCTTTAAATTATGATTGGTTCTAACACTTCTACAATCTCTCAGTTTGGTTCTTTACACGAGTATTCTTTCATCCTCAACTTGCTTAATCGAATATTGAATGTAGAGGTTAGTTAACACTTTGTAGGACGAGTACTTTAACTCCAATTACTATACGTTAACCAATCCTACTACAATCATAATAAAAAGAAGTGTAATTTTCAATCTAACTATTAGATCTACTTCTTACACTTTTATAGTACCAAATTACTATTTTTCTTTATATATAAATATTATAACACGAAAAAAAGCAAATCATTTTAATAATTTGCCATCATTTCTTATTTGTTTAATTTTAACCTACCACAATTTGTAAATTTATTATGTCCTAATATAATTTTTTTTGTATTTGTATCAAAAGGAAGTTCATTCACTTCTAAAACCCAATTTTTAATATTTACAAGTAATTTCAAATTATTCTTTATAATTAAATAATATGGAGATAAATCACCAATAGAATCAAGGTCATCATGAATGCCATAAGTAGCAAAATCTAAAACTGCTTCTAATTTATTCATTTTCTTTTTTCTTACTAAATTGTATATTTTATAATCAGGAAAGTATTCCATAAGTATTTCTGAATAAGAGCTTATTTTACTTTTATATTTGTTTTTATCCAAATTTATTCTCATAACCATAAGTGGTAACTTATTTTCATTATTTAAAAGGTAATCAACTGTAATTCCAAACACATTAGATAGTTCCTGTAAATTACTAACATCTGGTATTCCAGAATCATTTTCCCATTTAGTAATTGCCTGTCTTGATACATTCATAATTTCAGCAAGTTGTTCTTGCGATAATCCAAATTTTTTTCTTATTTCTTTTAATTTTTGACCTAATGTCATAATATCATCTCCTCTTTCTAATATTAATATTACTAAAAAGGTATTATTTTCAACAGCAATAACAGTTTACATTTGTGCTACTTTTCGTAGCAAACTAGCAAATTACTACTTGTGTAATAGATTTTATACTATATATTATACTAAAATAAAAGTAAATCTCATATAGCATTTGATTCACTTCTAAAAATATTAAAATTTAATTTAGTCTTTACTATCAAAAGGATGTTTTAATTTATTTTTAATTTCTTCATTTATAATCTCTATTGATATATTATATATACTTGTTGCCTCATTAATACTGATGTCTAATCCAATTACTATTTCACTTATTATTTTATCTTTATTCTTTTTGCTTATAAAGAAATTATTTTCTAATATATCATTAACTAATATAGCATTTTCATCACTTAAATTAGTACGATTAGATAAAGATTTTATAAATTTTTTTTATTCATTGTCTTCACCATATATTTGACCTTTAGTTTCAATCTCCAAAAGTCTACCATATTCAAAAATATAAGATAAACTAAACAAGAATAATATCTCTATAACATCAAATAATTCAAAACCGACACCTAAATCTGTTTTTATAAGAAATTCAAATAATACTCCAAATATGTTAGGTAATATAATTGTTCCAATCATTAAATATGCAATTTGTTTTAAATGATTTACATTTTCTAAAGTAAATGGAGTACCACCATGATTAATATTAATAAATAAATCTTCAAGGTGTTTTAACATTAAATGCATTAAAATTACACATATTATTAGTATTAAGAAACTTATTTCTACACAAGTTATTATCATTGCTTTAGAATTATTTTCAAACATATTTTTAATAATAGTTACATTTTCATCGGTTGCATCAGCCACTAATACATCATTATATTTTAATTCTAATGAAACATCATTACTTATATTTTTTTCTACTACTTTTATCTTATCATTTGAACCATTAAATATTAATTCATTATCTTTAACTTCAGTTTTGCTTATGAAATATGGTAAAAAAATCATACAAAGAATAAGAATAGGTATAGCAATAGTAACTATAATTTTTGCAATTCTAGCAATAATGTAAATTGACTTACTTAAACCTTTCATCTTTTTTTGTTCTTCTTTTTTTAAACTTACAACTTTAGTTTTTGTTTCTTCATCAAGCAAGTCAATATCAATAATACTATCATTTACTAAATCATTGATTTTACAATGAAATATTTTGCATAACTCCAAAATATTATTCATTTCGGGATATGCTTCGCCTGTTTCCCATTTACTAACAGACTGCCTTGAAACTTTCACTTTTTCGGCTAATTCTTCTTGTGATAGTTTTTTATTTTTTCTTAAAAATTTTAAATTGTCTCCAAATTTCATTAGAGTACTTCCTTTTCACAAGAACCATTATATAATAAGTTTACTTTAAACAATACCAACTTTGAGTTGCATTTTATAATGCTAATCAAAATTGGTATAATTGAATTATTTTTCTATTTTTTTATAAGCGTTATTTTCCACATATATCATCATTTGATTATATAATATAATATAAAATAACATCGCTAATAGTCCTGAAATTGTTCCAATAACAAAACCTTCAACATTTTGAAACTTTAGAGCAACAATTAAAATTATCCAACTTATAATACACAAAACTATTTTAGATATATGTTCTTTTAACCATTTCTTTTTATAAAAAGCAATTTTTTCTTTAAGAGTAAACGAACTATTTTCTAAAGCATTAAGTAAGTTATTATCTGCTATTTTTTTGTACTCTTTATCTAATATTTTTTCACCAATAAAAAGTTCATTTAAAGTTATATCTAATAAAGCACATAATTCTTGCATAATTGAAACATCTGGTAAACTTAAACCTCGTTCCCATTTACTTACTGCATTTTTACTTATATTTAATTTTTCTGCAAGTTGCTCTTGAGTTAGATTATTCTTTTTGCGATTTTCGGCAATAAAATTGCCAATTTTTTCTTGATTCATATTATCCCTCTTTTCTAGGAACAATTATAATATTATTATAAAAAATATTACACATACCATTGGTTTACTTAATATACATTAATATTTTTGATCATATAAATTACTATTTGTTTATCTAATTTATATTATATACTAAATAAAGACATTATTTCAAATTTTAAAAAATTAGAAATTTCGTGTCTCTTTCGTATGTTTATAATATTACAAATATTTGCAATTGACAAACTCAGAATGTCATTTTTATCAATACTATTATAACAATTTTTTTAATTACATTGAAATATATAAAGTTTTATGATATCATGTGATTAAATTTACAAATAAAAATTAAATTTTTTGTGTATTGAAGGAGCATATATATGATTAAAAAGAGGAATAATTATAAAAGAGGAATAAGATATTTAGATGACTGTTATTCTTCACCTTATGGTAGAGTTCACAATAAATTTGCAGATTGTGATGTTAAGTTATTTAATGGTCAGAGAATGCCAATAGATTGTGTTAGTGCTGGTCATATTATATTTGGAAAACCAGCACCTAGTTTAGAAGAAGAAAGACGACAAATTGCACTTAATACTTCAAGAATAATTGATGAATATCAAGATAAAAAATTTACAGATGAAACTATTGAATCAGAAATAACTTTATTTGAAGAAAATGAAAATATATTAACAAGAAAACTTACACCATCAAAATAAAATATTTATAATTATATACTTAAAAAAACTATGAAATTCATAGTTTTTTATATTTAGTCAATCTCAAATATCTTTATTACCGTAGATTGGTAACTTTACACAAAGTTTTTTTACACTCTCTTCTTTCTTTTAATATATATTACTATTCCTACTAAAAATAATGCGCTCAATAATATTATTATATATTTGAAATTATTATTTTTTACAATATCTTTATATGAATTATCATATTTATCAGATTCAACTATTGTTATTTTAGTATTTGCACTTCCATCACTATATACAAATTCTATCTCATGATTGCCGAGTGGTAATTGATTTAAATAACTTGGTTTTAAAGTTAGTATAGTACTTCCACTAGTTACATCATAATTTGATTCTTCAATAATAATTCCATCCATTGTTATATTTATTAATTTTTCTAAATTCCCACTTGATTTAATTATAAAATTTGAATTCGAATCAATAATATAGGATTGATTATTTCCATTTAATATTTCATAAGTTATCCCTTTATCTTTCCATATTATTTTTATTGTTATATTATTATTTAATATATAAGTATTTTTTTCCCACTTTATACCATCGATAGTAATATAATCAATTTTTTGGTTATCAGGAGGTATTATAAATTCATTTAATTGTTTTTCAATATCATATCTATTTAATGTTGCTCCTTTATCATATAAATAATTTTTAAAGCCATTATCAACTCCACCATTAATATCTAAAATAATTTTCTTTTGCTCAATAAATTTTGCATAAATAATTTTATTAGATTTTATAGGAGTACTAAAGTCATATATTTTTGTTAATGAAGTATCTTCATACCAATTGTCAAACCTATAATTCACTTTTTCAGGATTAATTGAAGGTCTTGAAATAGTTTTTCCAGAACTTACATATCCAGAATATAATTCATTATTTCCATCATTAAATGTTACTTTGTAAGTTCCTTCTTTAGATAGTATTTTCCAATCTATTTTAATTACATTTGTTGTTCCATCTGACCAAATATAGTTTTTATTTGAAGATAAAGTACATGTTTGTGTATATGTTTTAACACTTACACCACTTACTTCTCCTCCTGCAATACTTCCAGTTGGACATACAATTCCACTTGATTGTACATTACCACTATACAATCTATCGCCTATTTTTACAGGAATTGGCAATACTTTTTTATTAATTACATGTTTTATACATCCACTACTTATCTGTTTTGTATTTAAAGAAGCCGTCGCTGTTGCTTTTACATAATAAGTTCCAGTATTAATTGGCGCTCCTCCTATACTTTTTGCCCCTCCATTTTCTAATGTAGTTTTTGTTGAACAATTGCTATCTATATAATATACATATGAAACTTTTCCACCAACTGGAGTTACATTTGCTATATTTGCTGAAATTGGACTTCCTGAATATTCCGTTGTTTTAGCAGTTAATGTAATTTGTGGTGTTGCCTGCTTAATAATCCATTTTATCTTTTTATTTTCTGATGTCCCATCTTCCCATACATATTTATTTGTATCATTTAGTTTTAGAACTACCTCATATTCACCAACATCTTTTGCTTGTATTGTACTGGTAGTAATAATTGTTGCATTCTCAGGAACTATAATTCCATGATTTTGAATATTTCCTGTATATATCTTATCTGTTGGACTACTCGGTATTTTAACTTTTTCTTTTGGTGCTTTTAAATAAACATTCATCCAAGTTCTTATATCACTTTCTTTAGCACCTTCAAGAATATCATATTTATCTCCCTTAGTTATCGCAGCAAATACTTCAATTTTTTTAGTATTGTTATCAATAAAATAAAAATTTTTATTTTTATCTATTTTTGGAATTTTAACTATTACTTTATAACCATTATCACTATAAATATATTTTGCTGATACTAAGTTTTCTATTTTTTCTAAATTTCCTTCAGAACCAACATTTGTTCTGGTTATTTTTTGATTATTAAAAGAAATCCACAAATAATTATATTTTTTATCATTATACATTAAAGCATCACTATGAATTCTTAGTCCATTAGAATCAGCAGATGATATTGAAGTATCTAATCTATCAACTACAAAATATAAGTAATCATTATCATGAAAAGACCTTACTGTTTCCTGAGCACTTGAATCACTACCAATAAATAATGCATCATCATTTTTTTGTGATAAACCATCACTATATGAATCTATACTATGATTAAGATAATACTGTGATATTTTTAAATGTGATCCTTTACTATCTATATAAGTTAATGTTGCTAGTACTCTATGAGAATTATCAACATATAATCCTCCAAAATCATAACCTCCTTTATTAGTTGTACCAAAATCAGCAATATTAATTGCAGCACAATATGTATTACGATTTAATTTTTTATGTAAATATTGATTATATGTATCACCTTGTTTATAAGTTCCATCAATATAACATCTTACTTCTTCAATATTTCCATTACTAATACTCTCATTATCAAATTTTGCATAATTATCTCCAATTTTTATTTGGAAACTAGGCCACATATGATAAGACAATAGTGTTTCTCCTGATGGAAATTGTACTATATCTGGTCCACTTCCAGTATTGACAGGCTTACTTCTATTTATTGGACCAACTTCAGATACTCCAAGACCAATATACTTCTTTTTCACTAGCATATTTTTTATTTTTAGCATTATTTAAAAAATCACTTGATAAATCAATCCAATATTTATTCTTATTTTGTCCATTAATACTTAATGAAGTTGGTTTAGAATATGCTAAAGATATACCCAAATCACTTGAAATATAATTATTTTCTTCTCTAATGTAAGTGGTTTCAAGTGGCATAACCATAGTTTTATTATTTAATATTAACGGACTTGCCATTCCATCTCCCATTTGAATTACTTTACCATTTTCCTTAATTCCATATACATTCTTACCATTGCTTGCAGGATTAACTGCTAAGTTATATGGAGTATTTGGTTCAGTTTTTGTAGCAACATATGATTGAATTATTCTATATGCAACATATGGATTTTTATTTGTTTTATTATATGGAAGCAAATCATTTGTTGGCATATTATATGTTGAAATATATTTTCCTGTTGTTTTATCTTTAAACATAGATATCATGGCGACTCCAGAAGAATTATGTAGCGAAGTTTGTACAGCATAGTATTCACCTTTTTGTACTTGATCTGCTTGAGAATATACAACAGGTGCTAATGAGGTAAAATATACTTGTAATTCATTATCACTAGTTTCAATTGCAGTTGGATCATATATTAGTCCTTTATATATTTGCTCTTCTTTTTGTGTCCACTCAATATTATTGCCTTTTATAGTTCCATACTTAATATAAATTCCATTAATATTAAATGCATCTGCTGTTTTATAACCAAACTTACCAATACCCCATTTTGCCGATAATATTAATATTTTACCATCACTTAATTCTAATAGGAATGGGAAAACATATCCATAAGCTACATTATTTGAAGAAGTATTATTAATTCCAACTCCTTCTTTATAATTACATTCAAATAATAATTTTGGCGTATTCCAATGCTTTAAATCATCTGAAATAGTATAATACACATCAAGGCCATTATTTAATAAACTAAAGTTATCATCATTATATTTTAAGTATATATAATCCGTAGTTGTATAAAATGTTAGTACATATTTACCACTTTTAGTTTTAATAATTCTTGGCTGAGCAATATGAATATTACATTTAGAAGAATCTTGATTATAACAATATTTATTTTTAAGTTTAGATAATTCAGTTGCTTCAAATAAATTATTTATCAATATATCAAAATCTTCATTTTTATTAAATTCGAGAGTACTTCTTGAATAATCAAGTTCAGAATCTAAACCCTTATTTGAAGTATTAAAATTTGATATTGTACCTATCTTATTACTATTTATACCATACTGATATTCATTATTATTTAGTTCTATTACCATATTAGAATTTAAATTAGTATTAGTCGCAATTTTACTCACGTCTATATCCATACTAATTACCACAATTGTAATAATAATAAAAACTATAATTGCATTAATTTGTAAAATTTTTTTCTTCATAAATACTCTCTTTCTACCATTTATCATCTATATTTATCACAATCTAATCATGATTTGATACTATTAATAATTATTTTTTGGTTTATTTTAGATTGATTTCCAATTTTTTTCCGATTCATATATATTAAACATTTCTAATTTATAAATGTCACTCACTCATTTCACTACAAAAATTCAAACGAACAAAAAGTCACTTTATCAAACAAGTGATTTCCATTTATAAAACTTGACCTTTTGATAGTTCAAGTAAAACTCTTATGGTGCCAAAAAGAGGAATCGAACCCCCAACCTACTGATTACGATTCAGTTGCTCTACCAATTGAGCTATTTTGGCATGGTTACCCTGGTAGGATTCGAACCTACGCATGCTGGAGTCAGAGTCCAGAGCCTTTCCACTTGGCCACAGGGTAATACAAATAGATTTTATCAAATTTTTAATAAAATGTCTCTATTTTAATAAAAAATTATTTAAAGCGTTAATTTTTAGACTAAATTCCGTTTTTTGAAAGAAAGATTGAAATATAAGAC
>JBJEED010000088.1:0-32687 GCA_051872765.1 Bacilli bacterium
CTCACGGACATAGTCCGTGGTTTTAACAAGCTTACAATGATAATTGTAAGCAAATTAAAAATACTATTTTTCAATAGTATTAAAATAATTCTTCATATTTTTTATTATATTTATCAAATGATGTTTCAATTTTTGTTTCATCTTCACTCTCTAGTTGATACCAACCATTTTGATACATTAGATTAAACATGTCTCTTGATATATCTTTAGTATCCTCAAATATACTCATTATTTTCTTATATAATTTAGCATTACTCATCTCATTTATAGCAATACTATAACAATTTGATATATTTTTTTCAGATAATAAAACATCATTTAATATATCTTCTTCTGTTAAAAATTCACACATTATTTTATCCTCCTTATTCTAAAATAGTTAATAATTCTTTAAAATGTTTCTTGTGCATTTTTTTAGCTGTATTAAGCAATTCTTTTACTTCTGCACTATCAACGCATTCTAAATATTCCTTTATTTTTTTATTCATTATCAAGTTCCAATTCATCATGTCTTCAATATAAAGTAAATCTTTAGGCGTAATCATATTTGGTGTTTCTTTCATATTCAATACCATACATGAAAAATCATGTTCCTTTCTACATAAATATTATTTCCAAATTTGAGTATAATATTTATGTAAATAATTCTCAAAAAATTAGCACTTGGTATTGACAAGTGCTAATTTATGAGTATAATTATAAATGTAAGGAGATGATAATAATGAGTTTATTACCAGGAAAATTTTATTTAGATGATTTTTTCGATGATTTTGCACCTATGTCTAAAATGCATAAAATGGATTTTATGAAATGTGATGTGTATGAAAAAGGCGGAGAAGTTAACATTGAAATGGATATTCCAGGATATAGTAAAGAAGACATATCTATCAATGTAGATGAAGGTATTCTTACTATTGAAGCTTCTCACGATGAAGTAAAAGAAGATGAAGAAAAGAACTATTACAGAAAAGAAAGAGTTACTGGTTCTTTTAAAAGACAATTCACAGTTGGAAGCATTGAAGAAGATAAAATCAAAGCAAAATTTAACAATGGTGTATTAACTGTTAGTTTTCCTAAAGAAGAAAAGAAAGAAACAAAAAAATTCATCGAAATAAAATAAATAAAATTTAAAAAAACTTCCAAAAATTTGGAAGTTTTTATTTTGTTACATTAAATCTAAAATAACAAATATCTCCATCTTGCATTAAATATTCTTTTCCTTCAAGTCTTGCTTTTCCTGCTTCTTTCACCTTAAGTTCACTACCATACTTTATTAAGTCATCATAACTCATTACTTCTGCTTTAATAAAACCACGCTCAAAATCTGTATGAATAATTCCTGCACATTCAGGAGCTTTCATTCCATCTTTAAATGTCCATGCTCTTACTTCATCACTACCTACTGTAAAGAATGTTTTAAGTCCAAGCATATGATAAGTTATGTGTATTAATTGATCTAAACCACTATTATTAATACCTAAATCTTTTAAAAATTCTCTTTTTGCTTCTTCTTCTAATTCAGATAGTTCACTTTCAATTTTTGCACACATCATAACTACTGATGATTTTTGTTCATTAGCAATTTGTCTTACTTTATCAACATATTCATTACCATTATTTAAAAGTTCATCTTCACTTACATTAGCTAAATATATAAATGGTTTATTAGTTATCAAATTATATGTTTTAAGTAGTTTACTTTCTTTTTCGTCAAATTCAACTAGTCTTAACATAGTTCCACTACTCAAATACTCTTTTGCCTTCTTTAAAACACTTACTTCAAATAAACCTTCTTTATCATTAGTAGTAGTTGCCTTCTTTTCTATCTTTAAAAGTCTATTTTCTACAATTTCTAAATCACTTAAAATTAACTCATAATTTATTATTTCAATATCACGTACTGGATCTATATTACCCTCTACATGAATTATATCTTTATTTTCAAAGCATCTAACTACTTCTACTATTGCGTCTACTTCTCGTATATTAGAAAGAAATTTATTACCTAGTCCCTCTCCATTAGATGCTCCTTTTACAAGACCAGCAATATCAATAAATTCATATTGAGTTGCGATTAATCTTTCTGGCATATACATATCATTTAGTGTTTCTAATCTTTTATCTGGTAGAGTTACTATTCCTACATTTGGATCTATTGTTGCAAAAGGATAGTTTGCTGCTAAAATATTTTTCTTTGTTATTGCATTAAATAATGTACTTTTTCCTACATTAGGAAGTCCGATAATACCTGCTTTAAGAGCCATAAACAACACCAGGTATTGAACCTATTCCAATTGGAACTCCTAACATATACCATCCTACTAAAACTACCATCCATACGATAGATATAAAGATACTATATGGAACCATACATCTAACTCCATTTTTCATTGTCATGATATCTCCCCCGTTATATTTATTTAAAAAAGCTATATAAATAACAAAATATGTAAATATTGGCGTTATTCCATTTGTCATAGAATCACCCGCACTATAAATTATTTGTGAAAATTCTGGGCTAATACTAGCATTTAATAATAAAGGTACAACTGTAGCTACTAATATATTCCACTTGATTAATGAATCTGGACAAATTATATTTGCAATTGCTACAAATATAACAATTAACAATATAAGTGGAATTCCAGTAAACTTAATACCACTAATTATATTAGCAAAAAATGCTACTAATACATTTCCTATATTACTTTGAATTACAATATTAATAAATAATGATGCAAAAAATATAAGTACTAATATACTCCCTATACCATCTAAGGAATATGATAAACTATCAGTCGCATCTTTACTATTTTTTATTGTTTTAGCCATTAATCCATATCCAAAGCCTATTATTATAAATAATATAGTTACAATAAATATAAAACCTTTATTAAATAATGATCCACTTCCAAATAATTTATCTATATAAAACTCTGCATTATTATCAAGAAGACCACCTGATAAAGGAAGACCAGGTATTATCATATAAGTAATTATCAAGATATATACAAAACCACAAGCTAAACCTATAATTAATCCTCTTAATTCTTTATTAGTAATAACTACTTCTTCAGAATTATCTTCTAATCTAGGTAATCTTGGCATAATCTTTTTCTCAGTTATATTTGTAAATACAAAAGCAACCACTATTAACATAAATATCATTATAAATAATGCAAAGAATGTACCTATTGTATATTTAGTATCAATAGTTCTTGCTGCATTAAGTGTCAAACTTAAAATCGAACTATCCATTGATGATAAAAATATATTTATACCACTACCAAAAGATAATGCTGAAAATGTTGCAATTATACCACCCAATGGATTTCGTCTTCCATATTTAAATAATAATGCACCAAGAGGTAACATAATAGCAAAACCAATATTACCTAATAATGAAAATAATAAGCATATAAATATTAATGAAAATGTAACTGTAAATTTCTTAGTATTCTTTGTCATTAATGTAATTGCAGTCTTCATAAAACCGCTTTTTTCAAGAACGCCTATACCAATTAATATAATTATTAATGTTGATAATGGTTCAAAGTTAACAAAATTGTTTACTGCTGATGTAACTATATTTCTAATGCCACTTACACTAAATAAATTTTTTACTTCTACTACATTATTAACTAATTCACCAGTAACTTTATTTACAGTACTATATTCTGCTTGAACATTTAATAAGTGAAGAAAGCCACTTAACACTATAGTAATAATACTAAGCATTATAAAAGTCATAATCGGTGTAGGTTTTCTTTTCCTTTTAAACATTAGTACACCTCTACTTTCTTAATTTTTTTATTAAACTCAATTCTATCCATCATTATACTTCTATTACAATTAATACATTTTATTTTAATATCAACACCCACACGAGTAACTTCCCATAGATTAGTACCACATGGATGTTCTTTTTTCATAATAACTTTACTTCCAATTCTATAATCTTTATTCATTTTAATCAACTTTCACTTCTACACTTAAAATATCAAGTATTCTTTCTAAATCTTTTTCACTATTAAAAGGAATTATTATTTTTTTATTTTTGATTCTTACTCTATTTCCAATTAACTCAGTCATAGTATCTTCAACATAACTAAATTTATTATCTTCTTTTTCTTTTATTTTAACTATTGGATTTTTTCTTTTAAACTCTGGATTAGATGCTAATTCTTCTAATTCACGTACTGAAATATGTTCATCTTTGATCTTTTTACATAATTCTAATACTTTTTGTTCATCTTCAAGTTTACTAAGAACTCTAGCATGACCAGCACTAATTAATCCATGCAATATATCATTTTTTATTATTTCAGGTAGATTTAAAAGACCTAAAAGATTAGTAATGTAACTTCTACTTTTACCTATCCTTTTAGCTAATTCATCTTGTGTTATATTTAAAACTTTTAGTAGATTTGATAGTGCTTCTGCTTCTTCTATTGATGTTAAATTTTCTCTTTGGATATTTTCAAGTAATGCTATTTGCATCATATCTTCATCACTAAAATCTCTTATAACTGCAGGAATTTCCTCAATTCCAACAAGTTCACAAGCTTTCTTTCTTCTCTCACCAGCAACTATTTCATAACCTTTAATACTTTTTTTAATTATAATTGGTTCTAAAACACCAAATTCTTTAATTGAGTTAGCTAATTCTACTAACTTTTCTTGATCAAATGTCTGTCTTGGTTGATATGGATTACTTCTAAGTTCATTTATATTAACCATGACTATATCTTCTTTTGATGCATTTTTTTCTATTTCTTCTACCTTTTCAATTGGATTTACATACAAAGATTCATTACTAAATAATTGTTCTAAGCCTTTACCTAACGCTTTTCTTTTATTTGTTTCCATTTCTTTCTATCACCTCTTTGGCTAAATTTAAATAAGCAAGTGCTCCTTTACTTTTAGGATCATATTCTATAATAGGTTTACCATGTGATGGAGCTTCTACTAATTTTACAAGTCTTGGTATTATTGTACTAAATACTTTTTCATTAAAGAATTTTCTAACATCTTCAACAACTTCAAGACCTAATAATGTTCTACCATCTAACATAGTAAGAAGAACACCTTCTATATCTAAATTAGAATTAACTTTTTGTTGTATTCTTAAAATAGTATGCAATAATTGATTAACTCCCTCTAAACTATAATATTCACATTGAATTGGTATTAATACTGAGTCTGAAGCCGCAAGTGCATTAGTAGTAAGAATACCTAAGTTAGGTGGACAATCAATTATAATAAAATCATACCTATCTTTAATACTTTGTAGTTGTTTTTTTAATTGTTCTGTTATTATAAATTCTTTATCTTGTACGCTTATTTGAATTAGTTCTATATCAACACCCGCTAAATCTATCATAGCAGGAATTATACTTAAATTTTTAAATTGTGTTTTAATAATGGAGTCTTTTATTTCACATTCACCCATTATAACATTGTATATGCTCTTTTTAATTTTACTTCTATCTATTCCAAGTCCAGTCGTACTATTACTTTGTGGATCTAAGTCAATTAGTAAAACTTTTTTTCCTAAATGCCCTAAAGAACTAGATAAATTAATACTTGTTGTTGTTTTGCCTACTCCACCTTTTTGATTTACTAATGATATTATTTTTCCCACGATAGTTACCTCTCTTATCTATAGATTATTTTATCATATAAAGATTTTTTTTTAAACATAAATTAACCTATAATTAAAAAATAATCACAAATGTGATTACTTCTTTACACTTTCTATTATATCTCTTGCAGCAATTAACCCAGTAGCCGCAGCTGTAACAATATTTCCTGCTTTACCAGACCCATCTCCTATAAAATAAATATCATAATCTTCTAATTTAAATTTATTATTTGTTGTTATTTCATTTGAAAAGAATTTTATTTCAGGACCATATAATAAAGTTTCATCATTATTAACACCTGGTATTATTTTATCTAATTTTTCAAGACCTTCTAATATATTAGTAATTATTCTATGAGGTAACACAAGTGATAAATCTCCCGCTACACAATCTTTAAGTGTTGGCTCGACAAACCCTTTATTAAGTCTTTTCCACTCACTTCTTCTACCTTTCTTTAAATCTCTTAGTGATTGAATAATAGGTTTTCCATCTCCAAGAGTATTTGCTATTCTTGCAATACTCTCACCATATAACCTCGTATTTGTTACTGGCTCTGTAAGTCCAACTTTACTAATAAATGCAAAATTTGAATTATTAGATTTAACGTCTTTTAATGAATGACCATTTACGCATATAAAACCATAATAGTTTTCTTTAGCAACAAATCCACCAGGATTAGTACAAAAAGTCCTAATTTCATCAGTATAAGTATCAGTTTTAATAAATATTGTTGGATCATATATTACATTTGTAATATCTTCAAGTATCTCTTTTCTAACCTCAACTCTAACACCTATTTCTATACTTTGGCTAGTATACGGAATTTCATATTTATCAGCAAGTTCTTGTACCCATTTAGCACCTGTTCTACCAGGAGCAACCACTACTCTTTTAGAAACAAGAGTATCTTTATTATTTTCTATTATAATTTCATGTGTATTTTTATCTTTACTGATAATATCTTTAACATTACTATTTTCATATATTTCAACACCACTATTTTCTAAAAAATCAGTAAAATCTTTTATATATTGTGGTAACTTATCACTTCCTAAATGTTTTTGTTTAATAAGTAATAATCTTGCTCCAGACTTAGCAACTTCTTTTTTTATTTTTTCAGCCTCTTGCATATTAGAAGGATATACATCACTATCCATTTTAAATTTGGTAAATATCTCTTCTGTATCATCAATTATTTGATAAGCATCTGAATATGACATATATTTAAACAAATCACTTTTGCCTAATTTTGGTATGAAATTTAATTTACCATCTGAAAATGTACCTGCTCCTCCATATCCTGATAAAATTTGACATACACTACAATTAACACATTTTCCACCATTAATTTTCATAGGGCACATTCTTGTTTGTGCTCGTTTACCTTTTTCAACAAGAGCAATTTTAAGTTTTTTATTTTTTGTTATTAATTCATAGGCACAAAATAATCCAGCTGGTCCTGCTCCTATTATTACAACATCATACTTTTTCATTTATTCACTTCCATATCTTCTTTTTTGCTAGATTTCTCTAATTTTGTATATGCAACTTTACCTACTAAAGTTTTTGGTAATGCATCCATAAACTCATATTCAGCGGGTAATGAATATTTTGATAAATTTATTTCACAATGTTCTTTAATATCTTTAAGTAATTCTTTTGATGGTTTAATTCCATCATTAAGTACTATAAATGCTTTTGCAACTTGTACTTTATAAGGATGAGGTATACCTATTACAGTACTTGTTAGTACACTAGGATGTGAATTTATTACATTTTCTATATGAGTAGGATATAAATTGTATCCATTTGAAACAATCATTCTTTTAAGCCTTTGTCTATAATATACATACCCTTCTTCATCTATAGAACCTATATCTCCTGTATGAAGCCATAATTTTCCATCATCATGAATTCTTAGAGTTTGCATTGTTTCAACAGGATTATTAAGATATCCTAACATAACAGTAGGTCCACTAATACATATTTCACCATCTTCATTAGGTTTTAATTGTTCATATGTTCCAGGCCTTACTATTTTATAATACATATCTGGAAAAGGTATTCCAATTGATCCAGGTTTATATCTTCCTGTTGGGGTTAAACAAGTCGCAGCAGATGCCTCAGTTAAACCATATCCAATTCTAACTTCTCCATTTGATCCATTTTCTTTTAAAAATTCATCTACTTTATTTTTTAGTGGTTCACTCATATAATCTCCACCACTAATAATTACATCTATACAAGAAAGAGCATTTTTTCCTACTTTTCCACTTTTAATCATTGATTCAAATAATGAAGGAACACCACATATTATATTAGGCTGTTTTTGTTTTATTATTTTAACAAATTTTTTAGGATTAAAATCTGGTATTAATATTATCTTCATCCCACTACAAAGCGGAGTATGAATACACACACCAAGTCCAAAACCATGAAATATTGGCAATATTGAAAGAATTGATTTACCTCTACCACTTTGTTCAACCATTAAAGCACTTTGCATTGCTAGTGAATTAAAATTTAAATTAGATAATAAGATTCCTTTTGGGTCTCCTGTAGTTCCACCACTATATAGTATAACAGCAGGATCTTCTGGCTTTCTAAATACAATGACTTCTCCTTCATAATCATATCCATAATTTAAAAATTCATTATAAGTCATAATATTATCACTTAACTCTATTTTTGGTACTTTACCACGAGAATTATATTTATATACTATTTTCTTTAATGTCTTTAAGTTATCTCCAACACTCCCAACTATTACTTTATTAACATTAGTAGTATCTATTATATTACGAACCTTTTCATAAACTAAATCAAGTACAAATAATACAGTACTTTGTGATTGATTAAGATAATTTTCAATTTCATTCTCCGCAGATAAAGGGTGAACCATAGAAGCAATTGCTCCAACCATATTAATAGCATAAAACATAATAACAGATGATGGTGTATTTGGCATACATATAGTAACTTTATCTCCTTCTTTTACTCCTTGAGCCTTTAAACCTTTAGCCGCTTGTTTTATTTTTTCATATAATTCTCTATAAGTACAAGTATAGCCATAAAACTCATATGCAATATCTTGTGGATATCTAGAAACAGCCTCTAAAAAATATCCTACCATAGATGCATCAGTATAATCTAAATTTGGATTTACACCTTCTTTATAAAATTTAATCCAAGGTCTATCCTCATTATTTTTTAATTTCGACTTTTTCATTAGCACTACCCTCCAATAATTCAGGATTATCATAAATATATTGTAATAATTGAAGTGATTTTATGAAATAAAATCCATCTGCAATTCTTTCATCTAAATTAATACCAAACTCGCAAAATTTCCTTATTTCTTTTTTGCCATTTATCAATACTTCTTTTTCTTTTATCTCACCAATAGTGGCAATTGATGAAGAATTACCAAAATCAGTTATGTTATGAAATATTGCTCCACAATGAAGTGTTCCTAAATTTGATAAGATAATACTACTATAATACAAGTTATCTTCTACCAAGAATCCCGGTAATATTCCTTTTTTATCACACCATTTAAATAATCCTACAATAGGAATCCTAATAATATTAGGTAATTTTCCAAGGGTATCTATTGCCGCGTTTGCTCCCACTTTATTAGTTTTTTTACTATTGCGAATAGAATCAACTTTATCTTTTATTTTTTTACTAATTGAATCTATATTATCATTTTCATCAATCTTAATTAATATCATCATTTCTTCTGCTTTATCTTCAAATGAGACTTTAGCAACAAATGAAATAACTACATCATTATGTTCATAAATATGTCTATTAGAAACAAATCTATTTAAATATGGTCTATTATATAATACCTTTCCTACTCCAGTAACAAAAGCATGAAAAAAAGTAATTTCTTCATTTTTTTTCTTTTTCTTTTCTACATATTTACATAAATTAGTGACATCAATATCTTGATTAATATATACATCACTCACACTTCTATTGGGCTTTAAATCAATAGATATTTGCATCATCCCGGTAATATCTTTAACACGCCTTGCATATTTTCTATCTAAAATACTTTTTTTCATAATATTTCTCCTATACTTGTTTAAACACATTTTTTATTATAAATAAAATAAAAAGATAATGCAAGTTTTCTATAATTTGCAAAATTAAAAAGAATAGATATCAATCTATTCTTAAGAAACAAATACATAAGCATAATACATAATAAATAAAATGACCATTATTATTCCTTCTCTTCTACTAAGTTTTCTATCACTTCTAGCAAATAAATATAACATCAGTGCCGCTATATATACAAGTATTACATCAATAACATTAAAGTTTACTGATGAAAACCCTCCATACACAAGTAATGGTAATCCAAGAACAATACCTATATTAAATATATTTGTTCCAATAATATTTCCAAGTGCTATATCAAATTCTTCTTTCTTGGCAGCTACTACTGTCATTGTCATTTCAGGTAAAGATGTTCCAATTACAACTACTGTCATAGTTATTATCTTTGTACTTACATTCAATTGCTCAGCTAAAATTTTAGCGTTTTCAACGACAAAATCACTTGATATTACTATTGATATACAACATATTATAGTTATTAATATGGACTTAGCAATTCCATATTTTGGTTTTTCATGTTCGAATATACCTTGCTTTGCTCTTATAACTGAAATAATATAAAATATAAATACGATAAAAAGAGTTATTAATAAAAAACTATCCTGCCTATCTAAAATAAAATCACTATTTGAAAAACCAACTAAGTGAAATAATATTGATAATACAAATGCAGAAGTGACTACAACTAATATTGGAAGTTCTTTCTTTATAACTTGTTCTTTTACTCTAATTGGATGCACTATCGCAGCAAATCCTACAATAAGTAATATATTTACGATATTGCTACCAAGAACATTAGATAGTGCAATATCACCAGCTTGTGATGATATACTTTGAAATGAAATTGCAAGCTCTGGTACGCATGTTCCAAAAGCCGCTACTGTAAGAGCAATCATCATTTTAGACATTTTAAAATTTGTTGCAATAGAACTAACCGCATCTACAAAAAAATCAGAACTTTTTATTAGAATTACAAAGCCTATTAATAAAAAAATAATTGATTTAACTATTTCCATATTTACATCCTTTTTATTCACTAAATATTATATAATATATTTTTTTCTTTTTAAAGATTGTTTATACTATATTACACTTTTTTTGACAAAATTTATAACATTTAAAAACTTTGTTTCTATACGCAAGAAACAAAGTAATTGAACTTTATTTATATAACTAAATTACTATTCATCATAATTTTCATCTATCTCTTCTTCACTTTCAAATAACTTATTTAAATTTTTAGTTGGAAGTAGCATATAATTATTTTTATTAATTGTTATTTCAAATTCTTTTTGATTATGTTTTAACTCATCACCATCAATACACCATGATGGTGGTACTTCATCAAAAATCAACTTTATTCTATCGGTTTTAAAATATGTAAAGCCAGGTATATCATTCATTTCTCTTCTTTTTAAATAATGAACAGATTTAATAATATCAAATTTATTTTTTATATCACACATTAATACTTCAAATTTATTATCATCAAGTTTAACATCTTCATATATGTTGTTAACTCCACCTATTCTACTACTGTTTGTAATAAAAATAAATGAAAACTCTTTTTCATATGTTACACCATTTACTTCATATTTAACTTTATGAAATTGTAAATTTTGCTTCAATTGCTGAATACCATAAATGATATATGCAAGTTTACCATATTTTTCTTTTAATTTTCTTGGAGTTGAATATGAAATATCTACATAAGCACCAATACAAGCAACATATACAAAAGGACTACCATTAAGTAAACATACATCTATATTTTTTTGTACACCATTTAAAAGCATTACCAAATTTCTTTGAGTATTGTTACTCATACCATACATATGTGCAACATCATTAACACTTCCAAGTGGTAAATGGCCAAGCAATATTTGCTTATTTCTTTCAATATTACCAGAAATAACTTCATTTAGTGTTCCATCCCCTCCTGCACATATAAGCAAATCCACATCTTTTAGTTTTTTTGTTAATTCCTTAGCATGCCCCTTATACTCAGTATACTTTATCTCAGTTTCGTATCCATAATTCTCTAGTATTTTATATAATTTTTTTATTTCGTTCCTATTAGTTAATTTTCCACTATTAGGATTATAGATAACAACACATTTTAACATAATATCATTCCTCTTTATATACATATTATATCATCTATGCTAATATTTTAAAAGTGTAGTATTAATTTAATAAACAAGTTCATAATAATATTGTGATATACTAGTTAAGGGGACATATGAAAAAAAACAATAAGAATAAAAATTTTTTATTTATATTTTCTAAAATTACTATTGTAATAATATTTTTAGTGTTGATTTCTATTAGTGGTTTTTTTGTATATATATACATAAATTCACCAGAATTTAATACTGATTTATTATATAAAAGAGAATCTTCTAATATTTATGATTCTAAGGGTGATTTAATTGCAACTATAGGTACTGAAAAAAGACAAATCGTTTCATATGAAGAATTACCAGAAGTATTAATTGATGCTTTAATCGCAACAGAAGATTCTAGATTTTTTGAACATAATGGAATGGATGTCCCTAGATTTTTAAAGGCTGGATTTAGTTTTATAAGTGGAAGTAATGCAGGAGGGGCCTCTACTTTAACTATGCAAGTATCTAAAAACTCATTTACTTCTACAGAGTCACAAGGTATAGATGGAATAATCAGAAAATTTACTGATATATATCTATCCATTTTTAAAATAGAAAAAGATTATACAAAAGAAGATATTATAGAGTTTTATGTAAATGCACCATATTTAGGTGCAGGCACATATGGTGTACAAATGGCCAGTGAAGTTTATTTTGGAAAAGATGTATCTAATTTAAACTTAATAGAATCTGCAATGATTGCGGGATTATTTCAAGCACCTGGTGAATATGATCCATATGTAAATCCAGATAAAACAAATAATAGAAAAAATGAAGTAATTAATTTAATGTTGAGACATGGATATATTACACAACAACAAGCAAATATTGCTAAAGAGGCTGATATAAGTAAATATATTGTTGAAAAAAATTCATCTTTAAATGAATATCAAGGTTTTATTGATACTGTCATTGAAGAAGTAATAGAAAGAACTGGTAATAATCCATATGAAATATCTATGGATATATATACAACTATGATAAAAAGTAAACAAGATGTAATTAATAATTTTTATAATAAACATAAGTTTAAAGATAGTAAAGTACAAGTTGGTATTGGTGTTATTGATAATGATACAGGAGCAATAATCGCAGTTGGCGCTGGTAGAAATAAAACTAGTGAACGTTCACTTAACTATGCAACACAAATCAAAAGACATCCAGGAAGTACTGCAAAACCATTATTTGATTATGGTCCTGGTATTGAATATTTAAATTGGTCTACATATACACCATTTTATGACAAACCAGTTAAATACACTTATGGTGGTACAATGAGAAATGTTGATGGAAAATATCAAGGTTTTCTTACCCTTGAACAATGCCTTGTACGTTCAAGAAACACATGTGCTCTTCAAGCCTTTAAAATGATAAGTAATTCAAAAATAAATAAATTTGTAACATCACTTGGTATTACTCCAGAATATTTAAGCGATACAAGTAGTTATATAAATGAAGCTCACTCTATTGGTGGCTTTACAGGGGTATCACCTGTTCAACTAGCTAGTGCATACTCAGCTTTTGGAAACAAAGGAGAATATATAGAAGCTCACTCTATAAATAAAATTGTATATAAAAATAGTAATCAAGAAATTGTGGAAGAATTTGAATTTGAACCAAGAAGAGTCATGAAAGAAACAACCGCGTATTTAATGTCGTATATGTTAAAAAAAGTAACTAGTTCAAGTGTTAAAGTAAAGGGTACAGACTTGAGTACTAAAACAGGTACTAGTAGTTATGATGAAAGTAGACTTAAGAGTTTAGGATTATCAACTAATGTAATACAAGATGCATGGACTGTTACATATAGTCCTGATTATAGTGTTGCTATATGGTATGGGTATGATGAATTAACTAAGAAAACTTATAACACAGCAAGTCATGCTTGGAGTGAAAGAGTTAAAATTCAAAAAGAAATTGTAAATAATATAATGGAAAAAAATTCAAAATTTGAAATACCAAAAGGAATTGTGGCATCCAAAGTAGTTGTTGGAACTAATCCACCAGAACTACCAAATTCATCTACCCCATCATCTAAAATACAGACTCACTACTTTATAAAAGGTTACCAACCTAAAAAAGTATCAACTGAAAACTATATAACTAAAGAAGAAAATAATGAAAATATAGAAGAAAATAATAATATTATTGAAGCTTTACTTCCTTAATATTATTTTTATTTAAATTGTTATTTTATATTATAAAATCAAAAAAACAATATTTATTTCTTTATAATGATGATGTATAATATTAGCAATGAAAAAGAAAATTTTACTTATCATAATACTAATTATGTGCATTGGAACAGCTACATTTAGTTTGATTAATATAGTAAAATGGAAAATCGATAATAATAAAAATAGTACCATAATTGATGATTTACAGAATAATTCAAAAATCAATTCTAATATCAATTTTGATACTTTAATAAAATATAATAGTGATACAGTTGGTTGGATAATAGTAAATGATACTAATATCAATTACCCTTTTGTACAAGCAAAGAATAATTCATATTATTTAAATCATTCTTTCAATAAAGAAGAAAATAGTGCTGGATGGATATTTTTAGATTATAGAAATGATATTAATAACTTAAGTAAAAATAATATATTATATGGACACTCAAGAAAAGATAAAACAATGTTTGGAAGTTTATTTAATGTATTAAATGAATCGTGGTATAAAAATGAAAATAATCAAATAATAAAAGTTATAACAAAAAATGAAGCGACTTTTTGGCAAATATTTTCTATATATATTATAAAAAATGAAGATTATTATTTAACAACTAATTTTGACACACGAAATGATTTTATTATGTATATAAATACATCACTTTACCGTTCAATATATAATTTTAATACTTTAGTTACTCCAGATGATATAATACTTACATTATCTACATGTAATGGTAAATATAAAAAATTAGTAGTTCAAGCTAAATTAATAAAAAAAGAAGTTAGCTATTCAGAATAAAATCTCTAATCTTCCCTTCATATATCATGTTAAATTTTTTATTATCAACTAAATCCTCTGGTTTAAATATTATTTTATTTTTATTATATACATTAACATTATCACTAGATAATACTTCATAAACAAATTCTGAACAATAATATTTATTTCTATGTAGTTTTATTTTGA
Organism: Bacilli bacterium; assembly: GCA_051872765.1. GTDB lineage: Bacteria > Bacillota_I > Bacilli_A > RF39 > UBA660 > CAG-1000. Next base: position 15,092 of record JBJEED010000088.1, read on the forward strand.
ATATAGCAAGCAATAAACCTATTATATTATATCCTTTATTTGTATTTTTAATTTCTTCTATCTTATTTTTTATTTCAATATATTGTCTTTCTGTTACATTTATTTCATATATAGCAATTAAACAATTTTTATTTCTAGCAAATAGACCTGAATCAATATGTTCCCTCTTAAAAACCCCATAAAAAGGAAAATTTATATATTTTCTACCAAAAGAATACATTTCTACACATTTATCATCAAGCGCAATAGATGCATGAGAATATTTTTCATGTGATATTACTTGTATTGCTCTTGCAATACAAGTATATGTCTGTGTTAAAACTACATAAATCTTTCTATCTTTCACTACAACCAACTACTTTCTTATAATTATCAGGAATTTCTAAATTTATTAATATTCTTTGTTTAGTGATTGGATGAATAAAATCAATTTTATTAGCAAGAAGTAACATTTTTCTAAAACCATCTTTTATTCCATACTTTTTATCACCAAGTATTGGGGTTTTATTATCACTCATATGTACTCTAATTTGATTTTTTCTTCCAGTTACTAAATTTATTCTAAGTAAAGAATAATTATTATTAGAAAACACTTTAGTATATTTAGTTTCTGAATATTTACCATTCTTATCATTTGTAGAATATGTATATAAAGTCTTAGTTTCTTTTAAATAAGATTTTATAGTATCTTCACTTTTAGTGTTGCCATGAACAATTGCAATATACTCTCTTTCTACATTTTCCCAATCATTTTGAAGCATTAATTTTACTTTTTCACTTTTAGCAAATATAACTAAACCACTAGTATCTCTATCTAGTCTATGTACAACAAAAATTTTTTGATTCTTTTTATGTAAATAATCATATACTTTTGAATATAAACTATCTTTATACTTGTCATTATTAATAGTAGATAATCCACCATCTTTATAAACAATAAGTAAATGTTTATCTTCAAAATATATGTTTAGTTTTTTGTTGTCATTTTTTTTCATAAAATAATCCCTAAAATATTATACCATTTCGTATAAATAATGTATAATTAAATTATGAAAAAAATAAATATTTTACAAAAAATGATTGATGAATCTAATAATATAGTGTTTTTTGGTGGCGCAGGAGTATCTACAGAAAGTGGTATTAAAGATTTTAGAAGTGAAGATGGACTATATAATATGAAATATAAATATAATCCAGAAGAAATATTAAGTCACTCTTTCTTTTATAATAATACTAAAGAATTTTATGATTTTTATAAAGATAAAATGAATGCTTTGGATAAAGAGCCTAATATTACTCATAAATTTTTATTTAAATTAGAAAAAGAAAATAAATTAAAAGGAATAATCACACAAAATATAGATGGTCTTCACTCAAAAGCAGGCAATAAAAAAGTATATGAATTACATGGTTCAATATACAGAAATTATTGTACTAAATGTAATAAGTTTTATGATGCAAAATATGTGTTTAATTATAATGGTATTCCTATTTGTCAATGTGGTGGGATTATTAAGCCTGATGTAGTATTGTATGGAGAAATGCTAAATGATAATTGTTTAAGACAATCTATAAAACTAATATCAAATTGTGATTTATTAATAATTGCCGGAACCTCTCTTAATGTATATCCAGCAAGTGGATTAATTAACTATTTTAAAGGAAAAAACTTAGTAATATTAAATAAAACTTCTACACAATATGATAGTCGTGCAAACTTAGTTATTAATGATAATTTAAAAAATATATTTAATAGTCTACATTAATTACTTTCAATACTATCTATTAATTTTTTATCAATAGAACTATTATAATTTACAAAAACAATACAAGTTGTTAATACAGTTATTAAGACAATTATTAAATTTTCTAATGATCCTGTAAAAGCACAAAAATCATACATTCCATGTATACACATAGGTATTAAAAATGAAAATATTTTATAAGCATATGATACTTGATCATTATTAAGTTCTTTTACTTTAGCTTTTCCTAAAAATAATCCCATTAAAACACCACAACAAGCATGTATTATTATCGCTGTTCCTGCTCTTTGTAAACCAACTTTCATTCCATAATCAAATACATATATTATATTTTCAAATAATGCAAAACCTAAAGATACAAATACTCCATATACTATCATGTCAAATGTATAATCATAATATTTACTTTTATATGCAAATAAATATAAATATAATAGTTTAGAACCTTCTTCAACACTCGCCACATGTAAAAAACAATAAATTAGTATATCATTAGTATTCATATTAGTAGTATCCATTTCAAGTCCAAATAAATATATTAATGTACTAAAAAATATAACTGTTATTGCTGATAATAAACCTGCAAATAATAATTTAAACAAAAAACTAATAGGTTCTTTTTCTTTATCTTTATTATAGATATATAAACCTATTAAATAAATTGGAAATATAGCAATTAATAAATATAACTGTACCATATTATTTCACTTCCAATTTAATAATACACGAAAAAACTTGACCATTAAAGCCAAGCTTTTTAATTTTACATCAACCTTGTAAACTATATTAAATTATCAAGTATTCCATAAGATAAAATCATCATTATAATACTTGCTAAAATTATTCCACAACTTATATAAATAAATGATTTTTTTCTATCAAGACCAAGTACTGATGCAATTAAACATCCAGTCCATGCTCCAGTTCCAGGAAGTGGAATACCAACAAATAATAATAAACCAATATAACCATATTTTACTATTTGCGATTTGTTTTTATCAACCTTATTATTTAACCACTTAGCTATATTATTTATCCATTTAATTTTAGATTTACTCATTAGTTCTAATATTTTATTTATAAACAAAAGAATAAATGGTATAGGAATAAAATTTCCTATAATAGATATTATATAACCAGTAAGTGGTTTTATTCCTAATAGTGAAGAGGCTAATATACCACCTCTTAATTCTAATACTGGCATTATTGAAATAATAAAAACCAATATTTCTTTACCATATTTAACACTTTCTAATCCTTTAAATAAATCTAATATAAAATTAATGATTGCTTGCATATTTTTAAATAGTTAAACTTATAGAATAACTTATCCTTCCTTTATTATTTTTAAATCAATAATAATTAACAAAAAATATTATTGGCTTCTAATTAATTATATTACTGCTTAAACAATTTTATCATAAAGTAAAAATAAATGCATTAAAATTTATATTACGCTTTACTATTTGTAAATATGTAATATTTTTTTTGTCAAGTTATATGTAAAAAAATGAATAGTAGAGTATAATTAAATGTACTTGATATTATTACAAAAAGGAGAATTATTAAAATGAACGGTGAAAATTATATAGGAATTTTTGACTCTGGTATCGGAGGACTTAAAACATTAGAAGAAATAAGAAAATTATTGCCTAATGAAAACTACCTTTATTATGCAGATAGTAAAAATAATCCATATGGTGAAAAAGAAGAAAAAGAGTTATATGACATAACTAAAAGAATTGTTAAACGATTACTAAATCATAATGTAAAATTAATAGTAATTGCGTGTAATACAGCAACTACAAAATGTATAGAAAAATTAAGAGAAGAATTTCCAGATACCATTTTTATTGGTACTGAACCTGCTATTAAAGTTGCTTGTGATAATGATTACAAGAATATACTTGTAATGGCAACTCCTGCAACTATTGATTCTGAGAGAATGCATATCTTAGTTGACAAGAATAAAAAAGATAATCAAAATATTACATTACTTAAATGTGATGAACTTGCTAATGCAATTGAACGAAATAATCAAAAAGAAATAGATCAAATATTAAAAAAGATACTTAAAAATAAAAAAGATATTGAATATGATTCAATTGTTCTTGCATGTACTCATTATCCATATATCAAAAATAAAATACAAAAAATATTTCCAAAGGCAGACATAATTGATGGTAATAAAGGTGTATCAAAAAGAGTTAAATATATTTTAGAAACTAATAGAATTAGAAATACTTCTAAAGCTAAAGGTAAAATTAAAATTATAAAGACAAGAAAAGTAAAATAGACAATTTAATAAATATTTTTATTTTTTAATCATATATAAAAGTGAATACATTCTATCGTATTCACTTTTTATAACGCTATCTTAATTCTTAATTCCTTTAGAACCTTTACTACCATTAAATCCTTCTAAAATGTTTGTTTTAAATGACTTAACTTTTTTGGATTTATTCTTATAATCTTTTATAGCTATTTGAATTAATTCACTCAATAATTCTTTATAATTCAAATTTGTTTCTTTCCACAAATAAAATGATAAACTACCTGGTATTGTATTTGGTTCATTAACATAAAATTCTTTTGTTTTAGAATTAATCAAATAATCAATTCTACAAACTCCACTTAAATTTAAAATCTTAAATACTTCTTTAGAAGTTTCTTGAATTTTATTAGTTAAATCTTTTGAAATTCTGGCTGGTATAATTCTACTAGTTGATGCCATACCTTTACTTGCAGTACCTTTGGTCTTAGAAGAACCAATATACTTATCAGTATAACTTAATATTTCATCTTCTCCCATAACTTCTTCTAAAACACTTACTCTTTGAAATTGATAATTTCCAAGAACACTACAATTAACTTCAACAAGATTTTCTATCATTTTTTCAATAACAATTTTATTATCATAAGTTATTGCCTCATCTATACATTCTTCAATTTCTTTTTCACTCTTAGCGACTCTTATCCCTACACTACTTCCAAGTGTTGAAGGTTTTACTACAACTGGATATCCAAGTTTTTTTATTTTCTTTAATATTCCATCTTTATCATCTAAATATTCATTATCATAAAACCATACATAATCAACTATTGGTAAATTACAAGATGCCATTACCTGCTTCATAACAACTTTATCTTGTCCTAGTGCTGAACCTAAAACATGTGATCCAACATATGGAATGCCGATACTTTCTAATAATCCAGCAAGACTTCCATCTTCTACATTATTTCCGTGTACAATTGGTAGAATTACATCAACATCCGTCAAATCTTTTCTAAATAGTCCTCTAGTATTACCTAAATAATAAGTATTATCTTTTTTATATAAAGTAACTTCTTTAGCATACTTTTTAACATTATCAAAATCTTTATACGTATCAATATCCAATAAAATATGACCAGTATACCATAATCTATCTTTTGAAATATAAATTGGTATTACTTCATACTTATCAGTATCTATATTCTTAATTGCTTGAAGTGCAGAAATAATACTGACTTCATGCTCTACAGTCTCTCCTCCAAATATTACTCCTAATTTAATCTTCATTTATTATCACATCCTATTCATTAAATATATCTGGTAAATCATTTTCAAGTAATGCATAAGTTATTTTTCCACTTAATTTTTTAATTAATGGAAACGCTTTTTTAACATCATTTAATATATATATATGTTCTTCACTATATTTTTCTTTTTTAAGACCATCTAATATTGGCTTAGTTTGCTCTTCACCAATTAGTATAACTTCATCACATACTTTAGCTATATGCCTTCCAAATTCCATATTATACTCATATTGTTTATCACCTAATTCAATCATACCAGGAGTAACAATAATCTTTTTACCATCCATCATACCAAGAACATCAACAGCCATAGATGAACCAACAGGATTAGAATTATAAGCATCATCTATTATATTGATATCTCCAAATTTTTTAAGTTCTAATCTATGCTCAATTACCGCTATTTTACGAACTCCAATTGCAATTTGTTCTAAAGTCATACCAAGTTCATAAGCAAGTGCTACTGATTGTAATATATTATATACATTTGCACTTCCTAATAATTTAGTTTCAAGTTCTATCTTTTCTTTCGTATCTTTAAATGTACAAGTAAATTTAGTACCTTTTGAAGATAACTTTATATCACTCGCACAAACATCCGCCTTTTTATTACCAATAGATACCCACACTTTTTTACATTTACTTTTAATATTATAATTAATTTGATACTCATCATCCATATTTAGTATAGCTATACCATTATCTGGTAATGATTCTATTAGTTCAAATTTAGCTTTACAAATATTTTCTTGACTACCAAAGCTTTCTAAGTGAGCTGTTCCAATAGTAGTTAAAATACCATATTGAGGCTTAATAAAATCACATTTTTCTTTTATTTCACCTTGCTTAAAAGCACCCATTTCAGCAACAAATACATCACTAAATTTATCTAGTTTATTATTAATAGATATCATAAGACCATTCATTGTATTAAAACTTTTCTCAGTTGCAAATGAATTAAACTTAACATTTAATATATCATTAAGTGCATTCTTAGTACTAGTTTTACCATAACTACCAGTAATACCAATTCTAATTAAATTATTCATACTATAAAGTTTATTTTTAGCCAGTCTTTTATAATGATTAAATACCATTTTTTCAATTGGTTTATTTATTATATTAGCTACCATTATCATAAATGGATTAATATATGCAAGTAAAGCTAAATATAAACAATAAAAATTAAGATTAGAATCACAATAATTAATGATCATAGGGACAATACCTATTAAATACATAATTAACATAGTAGTATAAAGTCTTTTAACCCTATAGGTAATTACAAGAGGCTTTTTGGATTGTTCTTTACTTATTTTGTTCTTAAATACATAATATGCTATTATATAAAATATAATAAATATAGATATTACATATTTACATGGTACTATAACAAATAATAATGTAAATAATTCAATAGTTAAAAACGTTTTAAAACTATTATTTAAAATCCATTTCAAATATCTATTGCCATCGTTATACCAGTTTTGTTGTAACATATGAATGTACTTTTTAGACTTAAAAACTATGTAATAAAAATACACTATCAAAGATAATAAAAAATATATTTTCATGTTATTTTTCTCCTATAAAACTATTTAATACACTTATTGTTTGACTAAGTCTTTCTAAGTAAGCATAATGTGAACATTCATCATATGTAACAATTCCACTTCCATCAATCAGTTCCTCAAGTTTAATTGCTTCTTCATATGGTACAGCTGTATCTTTAGTTCCCCAAATCATAAGAGTTGGACATTTAATACTTTTAACTTGATCAGTTAAATCACAATTTACATGCTTAACTAAAATATCTCTCATCATTTTAGTTGCATTTTTATAATCTGTAGAACCCATATGTCTTTTAGCAAAATCCTCAAATTTATTAATTACAGGTATTTTCTTTAATGATTTTAATACTTTATTCTTTATATTATTAGTATTAGATTTACTTCTAAAAGGACTTGCAAACAACACTAATTTACTTGGTTTATATTTAATTCCATAGCATAATGCTATTTTCCCCCCAAATGAATGCCCTATTATTATTGGGTTTTTCATCTTAAATTGTTTAGCAAAATAATCAACCATATCAGCATAATCAAAGATACTCCATATTTCCTTTGGTTCATCACTTAATCCAAAACCAGGTAAATCAACTATTAACACATTGTATTTTTTTATAAATGGTTTAGCAATAGGTAACATCATTTCAATATTTTGTCCCCAACCATGTAAAAAAATTAAATTAGTTTTAGAACTATTATCATAATATGAATAGTTAATATTTATATCTTTGTATTTTATTTGCATACAAACACTTCCCCTCTATAAATTATATCATAATAGTAGTGTATTTAGAATTAATATAAACACTTACTTTACGATTTATTATATGTGATGCAAAAGAAACAATATAAATTAATAATTTATATTAAATACTTATTTAATTCACTTGTAAATTCATTTTGTAATTCTTTTAATCTTTCTTCTGTTGTTGCTTCAAATCTCATAGTTATATTAGGACCTGTATTACTTGCTCTAATAAGTGCAAAACCATCTTCAAATTTAGCTTTAACTCCATCTATAGTAATATAATTATAGCCTTTTGATTCAACATAATTCTTCATTTTTGAAACTATATCAAATTTTTTATCATCATCTACTTTTACTTTTATCTCTGGTGTTGAATAATATTTTGTTATATCTTCTAAGAAACTACTTACTGGCTTATCTGTATTTGATAATAATTCAATTAATCTTAACCCCGCATATATTCCATCATCATATCCAGGCCATTTATCTCTAAAATAAACATGACCAGACAGCTCACCACTAAGTGGATAATCACCCAAAGCAGATGCCGCTCTTGTATATGAATTACCTGTTCTATATTCAATTGGTTTAACTCCTAATTTAATAAGTTCATCTTCAAGTGATTTAGAACACTTAACATCAAATAAACACTCTTTTTTTTCTACTTTATCATATAGTTCTTTCCACATAATAATTAAAAACTTATCCATATCAATCATATTGCCTTTTTCATCTAAAAAGCCTATTCTATCAGCATCACCATCATAACCAAGTCCTAGATCGGCATTTAATTCTAAAACTTTTTCTTTTAAAGATGTCATATTATCATATACACATGGATCTGGATGATGATTTGGAAAATTACCATCAGATTCATCATAAATTCCAGTATAATCAACTATACCATCAAGCCTTTTGAATATATCTTTTGCTATTATACTAGCAGTACCATTTCCACAATCATAAACTACCTTAACTTTTCTTTTACCAAATTTTAACTTGTCAATAACTAAATTTATATATGCTTCCCTTATATCACAAAATTCTATAACACCATCACCTTTAGCAAATTGGCCCTTTACTATTATTTCATATATTTCTTTAACGCTATCACCATAAGCATTATGTATACCATTATAAGAAAATTTAAAACCGTTATATTCTTTTGGATTGTGAGATGCAGTAATCATCATACTAGAATTTACATTATAATAATTTGCTGCAAAATAACACATAGGAGTAGTTGCAAGACCCAGCATTTTAACATTTGTACCAGTACTTGAAATACCATTTACCATGTTTTGTAAAAGTTTTGGAGAAGATATTCTATTATCGCAAGCTACAACAGTTGATTTAATTCCTAAACTAACCAATTTTGTTCCAAAAGCCTTACCTACAAGATTTGCTATCTCTTCATTTAAATCTTCATTATATATTCCCCTTATATCATATTCTCTAAACATATTTTTATTAATTTCCATAACTATATATCTCCTATATCTATATAAATTTTATCAAATTATGAATTATACTTAAATAAAGTGAACTAAAATATACTTTAAAAATGTAAATAAAAAGAAGTATTTTTACTTCTTTAAATATTTATTAATTATTTTATCTAATTCTTGCATATCAATAGGTTTTGATAAATAATCGTTAAATCCTTCAGATAAATATTGTTCTTTCATTCCGAGTATTGCATTTGCTGTTAATATAATCACTGGTGGTAATTCATTACCTGCTAACTCTTTTAATAACTTCATTGTTTCTGTCCCAGTAATGTTTGGTAAATTATCATCCATAAATATTAAATCATACTTTTCATCTGATTTTATCTTAGTGATACATTTATCTCCATCTTCAACATAATCAAATTTTAATTTATATCTTTCAAGCATTCTACTTAGAACCTTAACATTTAATTCATCATCATCTACAACTAAAAGTTTACAATTTGAACAATCATATCCTTCAGAATAATTTATTTTTTCTGTATTAAATGCAATATTTCTAATTGGTGTAGGATCTACTATCGTTTGAACTATTTCAATAAAAAATGTACTTCCTGCTAAATGCTGACTTTCAAACCATATTTTTCCACCCATTAAATCTAAGTATTTTTTAGCTATTGTAAGACCTAGACCACTACCCTCTATTTCCTTTATAACTGCATCATCTAATCTTGAAAATTTTTCAAACAAATACTTACGATCTTCTTCCTTAATGCCTATTCCAGTATCCATTACTTTAAACAATATTCTAACATTATTACCTTCTCTTTTAGATGTAACTGTAAAAGTAATCTTACCTATTTCAGTATACTTAACTGCATTTGTTAATATATTTAATACACATTGATATACTTTTGATTCATCTCCATTTACGATAGTTGGTAAATTAGTATCAACACTTACATTAAAGTGTATCTTACTATAGCCTAACTTATTTTTTATTATATCTACTAATCTTGATATCATTTCACTAGGATTATAATTTTTATTTTTTACTAAATTGGTACCTGTCTCAATTGTAGATAAATCTAATATGTTATTTGTAATATCTAATAGATCAGATCCAGAGTTACATATTTGTTTCAAATAATTCTTAGTAGAATCAACATTAAAAGGTGTATTAATTAATGTATCTGTTAAACTTGATATTGAATCCATCGGATTTTTAATTTCATATGAAACATTTGATAAAAAATCTAATTTTATTTTATTTGATTTTTCTACTTCATCACTTACTTCTTTAGTCTTTTTAAGTAATAATAAATCTGGATTTTCAGTTGTAAAATAGTATAAGTACATTCCAAGTGCAAAACCAATAGGTATTATTGCTATTGATTGATAACTCATTTGTATAAGCATTAATACTATTGTAATAGCCAAAGATATAGAAATTACAAATATATCTCTTTTTGATACATTTTTAATATTTTTAATTAGGTTACCTACGATAAAAATATTTAACAATAAACAAAAACTAAATACAATATATGCAGTACTTCCTGGCAAATATGTCATATTATCAACAGATGGTTTCTCAAATGGTAAGAAAACAAAATATGCTATAATTGCAATCAAAATAAATATTGCCATTCCCATACAAAATTTTCTTTTTTTCAAAAAGTGTAAAAAGGAATCTGAGTTATCATTATTAATAAATGCAATAAAATAGAAATAAAAGAATTCAAACCAAACTATGCTAGCTGACCACGATATCCTCCAAGTTACAAAGATAATTCCATATGAAAGTGAATAATAAATTGCCAATACTGATATTATTTGAAATACTAAATATACCATACTAATAAATAACATATATCTATAGATTCTATTTTGAGCAGTATCAAAGTAATTCTTAGAATAGTAAATAATCATTAATATTATCAAATATATTAAACTGCCTATTGTCAACATTAATCCATATAGCATAATACTTTACTCCCTTCTATTCTTCTTTAAAATGTTTATTTATTAATTTATTTAAATTCTTAAATATAATAGGTTTTGTGATACAATCAGTAAATCCTTCTTGAATGTACTTATCTAGATTTGCACTTTCTGAATTATTTACTACTAATACCATTATCGGTAAAACCTGTAATAATGACTTTAATGTTTTTATCACATCGACACCACTCATATCAGGCATTAAATAATCTAGAAATACTATATCAAATCTTTCTCTTTGTATAGCAGCAATTGCATCTTTTCCATTCTTAGCAGTAACAATAGTAAATTTATAGTTTTCTAAGTATTCAGTCATAACACTTAAATTACTAACCTTATCATCAACTATAAGAACCCTTTTATCTTTACAATTTATAAAATTAGATGTGAAATTAGTATGTGTATGATTAGCAAAGATATTACCAATTTTTTCATCTTCAGTATAATTCTTTTGATTTACTTTAATTATATATTTAGTTCCTTCTCCAGGTCTATTAATAAACTCTATTGTGCCATTACATAGCATTATTAATCTTTTTGCTATTATTAATCCCAAATTAGTGTTGTTTGCCTTATCGCTTAGTTCAATATAGTCATCTAAATCCAAATTAAATTCATCTTCTTTCATTGCATGACCGGTATTTGATACTATAAACTCTAATTCATAATCAGCATGTTCTTTTTTATGTGCATCAACTGTTAAAGTTACTTCTCCATAATTCGTATGTTCTATTGCATTTTGTATTATATATGAGATAGCTTTAAATAATTTTGCTGCATCACCATAGTATTTTTTTGGAATATCAGGATTAACCTTAATATTAAACATTAGATTATCTTTGTTAATTTTTGGTGGTATATAACTATATATTTCAAATATTAAATTTTCTAAACTGTAATCACTTTCACTTAATACAACCTTATTATTCTCAAGACTTGATATATCAGATAAACTATTTATTAAACTAGTTAAACTATTATTTGCTTTCTTAATACTGATTAAATCCTTTTTAAGCATTTCTTCAGTTAAATTATCATTGTATAATAATGTTTGACTAAAACCTAATATTGTCGTTAGAGGTGTTCTAATTTCATGTGACATATTAACTAAAAAATCCGATTTTGCTTCACTAGATTTAATACTTTCTTTTCTCATATTCTCATATTCATCTAATAATTTTATATCTTGGTTTTCAATTGTAAAGAATAAAATTGTTATTGTTAAAGCTAATGTTATACTTAATATATTTAAGTCCTTACCTATTAAATATAAAATTACATTAGCCACTAAAAATGCAAATGCTAAAAAGAATATTGAAGCCATTTTTAAATTTTTTACTTTTTTGCGATTTAAAGTCATTATTAATACATGAGTTGAACTTGAAAGGATACTAATTACTTTCATAATAATATAATAAGAACCATCAATAAAACATGGCTCACCTTCTATATACACATCAAAACTCAAATTATATAAAAGAGCAAATAATACAGAACATAATATTGATATAACTCCATATATTATTGAGAAATATATTTCTTTTTTATTTTTATCAAATTTGACAAATACACTAATTACATATCCAGTGGCTAAAAAGAACCATAATATATTAAAAAACATATAAAATCTACATAAAATGTTATTTAAAGTAGGATAAATATCTCTATTAATAATGGTATATGAGATTATTATTTCTAAACTTAGTACGATAATCGTTACAATAGCAGTAATAAAGAATATAGTAGACTTCATATCCCATTTTTTCTTTTTATTTAAAAATATTATTAATATTAAAAGCATCATCACAAGTCCACATATTGCAAATCCTGAGCCTATAAATACAGAACTAATCATACTTTCACTCCTCTTATCCTTATCTTAGATAATTATAACATATTTTATTAAATGAAAAAACTTTTTTTTGTATTCTTTTATAAAATAAGTTGTTTTATCTAACTTAAATATAATTTATCTTGTTCCTTTTCTTCCATGCATCATAACTAATTGTTCTAATTCATTCATTATTATTAAAGAATAATCTCTATATAACTCTGCATCTTCTTTACTATTTATTTTAGGAATGTCTCTACTTGATATACTATGATAACACCTAACATCATTATTATTCTTCTTTACAAACAATCCAAGTACTGCATAAATATTATTTTTTATTGGCTTTAAAATAACTCTTATTTGATCATATCTTAATTCAATACACTTATCCATCATTTTATCATTTCTTAAAATTTTCATTTCACTTCTTGATAAAGTATTATTTCTAAATCCATTTATTAAATATAAAACTGTTTCATAATATTCTTCTGGAATATCTTTCATATCTGATAATACTTTTGCTTTACCAGATGAATTTGTACTAAAAAACAATTATTTTTGCTCATTAGTATCTCCTAACTCTTCTTCAGTTATATCCTCTTCTTTAATATCATTTTTTTCAAACATATTATAATCATAATAATTTCTTAGTTTAATATAAACATCCAGTTCCTTATAATAATCATCTATAATCATATTTCTTTGAAATCTATTTCTATATATATTTTCATCTAATAATAATTCATATGCAGCAATTAAATTATCTTCAATAAAATGTAAAACTTTTAAAATAACATATTTGTATTCTTCTTCATTCATAACAGCATCTTTATACTCCTCAAATATGTCAATTATTCTATTAGGATCTTTAATTATATGAGCATATATTTGTTTTGATAGATTCCTTAAAGTTGTTTTATTTTTATCATCAATTAAAACAGTATCCAATTGTTGAAATCCCATATTTAAGATATTTGGAATTCTAGAATATAAATGATTTGTATAGTTTTTTTCTAACGAATTTTGCTCAGTTATTAATCTATTATGTATTTCTATTTCATTTATATATAATAATTCTTCTTTTTTAGTAATATCTCCTTTATTGGCAAAATGTTGTATTATCCTCTTAGCAGATTGTTCATCACTTATCATTCTTATTCCATCAATTTTCTTTACATAAAATGGCACATTAAATTTAAAACTTGTTTTTATTCTATTAGATGCAATTTTTAAATATTTTCCTTGCTTTATTTTTTCTTCTATGTTAGAAAATTCTTCTATCTGCTTTAACATATCTATCTTTAATTGATTTTGAAATTGATTTTTAATATCTTCATCATATAAACATTTATAAAACATTCTTTCATATTCGCTATTATTGCCATATATTGCTGATAATAAAATAGTAATTTCTAACTTATGATTATGAATTTCTTTATTTTCTAATATATCCATAAGTTCATTATATAATCTTAATATTGTTAATTTTTCTTCATATCTTTCTAACTCTTGTTCGTATTCATAAATATATCTATCTAATAAATCAATTATTTTATCTTTTAAGTTCATTTTTTATAGTTCTCCTTTTTACTTAATTTAAAAGTTTAAAAATGATTTTATGCTGCATATTATATAATCATTAATATAAGTATAACAAATATAAATAAAAAAGCAAAAAACTAATTAAATTATAAAAAACTTATAAATAATTTTAATTCATATTACGCTATATCTAAGTATCCTCTGATAAAATCTAAAAAATAAATTAATATAAATTATTTAAAAAATTTAATTATCAAACTTATTAAATTGAAAATAATATTTTTTCTGACTTATATTGTTTAGTTATAAAGTAAATAATCAATATAACATATAATATAGTAGAAATAAACATTACTATAATGTTAATTATATTTGCATTACCACATATAATATCATTGATTAATAATGAATGATTTACAATAGGAATTAAAGATAAAAATAGATTTATTTTTATTCCAAACATATCAAAAAGCATTGGAATCATAACTAAGATACTTATTGGAGTTAAAGCACTTTGTGCTTCTTTATAAGATTTTGAAAAACTAGCAATTGCAATACATAAACCACTTATAAATAATGAATAGCAAATCATAATTATAAATACTAAAGAAACTGAAGAAATATTTAAATTTAAAACCACGTCATTATATATTTCAAACATTCCTTTACAAATTGATAATGAAGTTAAAGTTAAAATCATACTTATAATTGAAGTTACAAAACAAGATATAGATATTGCTAAATATTTTCCTAAAATTAATTCATTACTTTTAATTGGAAAAGTAAGAAATGTTTCAAGTGTACCTCTTTCTTTTTCACCAGCTGTTGAATCTGTTGCTCCATAAACCGCTGTTAATGTTATAGCCATCAAAGCAAATATAAACCCCATATTTATATTTAAATCCACTAAATCATTAGAACCTTTTATTTGTTCATAATCATAATTTATATTATTGTACACATTGTTTAAATCTGCATCTATTTCTTCAAGATAGTTTTGTGCTAAATAATTATTATAGTTATCTAAATAATAAACTATACCTTTGCTCGCCATATTACTATTTTCATTCATATTGTTAGAATATATTATATATTTATTATTTGATAATATTACATAAGCATCTATATTTCCCTCATTAAATGCTATTTCCATTTCTTCTTTAGATGAATAATTATTAACTACTAAACCTGCTTCTTTTATCAAATCTTTTTCAACACTATTCAATGAATAATTTACACCAATAGTATAACTATTATCTTCTGTATTATATATCATATCATTGTACATTATTGAAAAAATAAATATAAACAATGGAATCATTAATGGAGTAACAATCATCATTAACAATGATTTTTTATCTCTAACAATACCTCTTAATTCTTTCTTTATTGTTTCAACAACATTATTTGTCAATGTTATTACCTCCTATTAGATAAAAAAATGCATCTCTTAAATTAGTTGTTTTTGTTTGTTCCTTAATTTCTTTTGGTGTTCCACTTGCAATAACCTTTCCTTTATTTATAATAATAACTCTATCACAAATATTTTCGGCTTCTTCCATATAATGAGTTGAATATAAAATGCATTTTCCTCTTTCTTTTTCTTTTTTTATAAAATTTAATATAATTTGACTCAAGATAGTATCTAAACCACTTGTTGCTTCATCTAAAATATAATAATTTGGATTATGAACAATACATCTTGCAAGGTTAACTCTTTGAGTTTGACCAGTAGATAAATTTTCTATTTTTTGGTGTATAAATGATTCCATATCAAACTCTTTTGATAATTCCTCAATTCTTTTACTTAATACATCATCCTTAATACCATAATAATGTCCACACATTGTAAGTAATTCAAACGCCGAAATATCTTTATAAATTCTAGTATTTCCCGATAAAAAAGCAATTTGTCTCTTAATTTCTAATTCTTTATTTTTATATTCCATTCCATCAATGATAACATTACCCTCAGTTGGTTGCATGATTCCAGCAATCATTCTCAATAATGTAGTTTTACCAGCTCCATTAGGGCCAAGTATTCCAAGGACTTCACCAGTATTTGCAGTAAAACTAATGTCATCATCTGCAAGAAATTCAATTTTTTTATTTTTTTCTATCTTTTTTATAAATTTCTTTTTTAAATTCTTTACCTCAATCATTCTATCCTCCTACAATAGTTATTATACCATACTCATAGTAAAAATAATAACTTTATATATAATTATGTTTATATATAAAGTTATTAAATGCAATAACATGATTGTAAAACTTTTACTTTTAATATATAACTATTGTCGTACTTTAAGAGACTAATAATAATGACTATAATTTATAAAAGAAGGAGAAAATTAATTATTATGAATATAATATTTTTAGATGTTGATGGCGTGTTAAATTCAACTAAAAAATTAATTAAAATTTCTAACTTAACAGGTAAGCCTTATTCAGAAATAAATTATCCTTTTGATGAAAATTGTATGAACAATCTAAAATATTTAGTAGAAAAGACTGACTCATATATTATTATATCTTCTTCTTGGCGTAAACAAAATGATATGAGAAATAGATTATTAGAAGAATTGAGAAAATATGATTTAGAAAACAGGATTATTGGTTATACAAAAGCATTAGGAAATAAGGCAGATGAAATAAGGGAGTATATATTGTCTTCCTGTCATAATATTAATTTTATAGTTCTAGACGATGATAAAAAATTAGAAAACATGATTGATAATTTAATAATTACTGATTCATATTATGGATTATCAAAAGAAAATGTAGACACAGCTATAAGATTATTAAGAAAAAAATAATTACACTCAAATATTTATAAAATGTTAATAAAAAAAGTTAAGCTTTGAACTTAACCCAATATATAAAAATGAATAGCTCATCTATCTTACTTATGGCAGGGGCAGTAGGAATCGAACCCACACAAACGGTTTTGGAGACCGCTATTCTACCGTTAAACCATGCCCCTAAAGCATAAATATTATATAATAATATTGTTTTAATTTCAACAATTTATCAAAACTTTTATATATTTATATGATTAATTTATGATAATGTCTTAAGTGTTAACTTTTGAAAATGTCTCA
>JBJEED010000089.1:0-6163 GCA_051872765.1 Bacilli bacterium
AAACCTGTAATAACTTTTAACATGCAGATTTTACCATTAACTCTTTACTCTAATTGTCATTGACATCAATTGAATAAGTTATAAAATTCCAAACAAAAACGAGAATATTTTCCCGTTAATGTTTAAAAAATTTTGAGACATTTTCCTAAATTATTGACACAATTTATCAAAACTTTTATATATTTAATTAAAATTAACTTAATTAATTGTATATCATATAATATTTTAGGTGATTTTATGCTTATTAATTATACGAATAAAGAATTAGATCTATGTGCAAGACTTATGAGAGCAGAAGCTCTTGGTGAAGGAGATTTAGGAATGCTTATGGTAGGAAATGTAATTGTCAATAGAGCTATAGCAAATTGTTTAGACTTTAAAAATATACGAACAATATCTGATGTAGTTTATCAAAATCCAGGAGGTTTTGTTGGTACAGGTAGTCCCCTTTTTAATAGTGGTAATGCTACTACTAAGGAAAAAGAACTTGCAAAAAGAGTTTTAAAGGGAGAATATTATCATCCAGCCACTAATGCCTTATGGTTTTATTCACCTACTAAAGGTTCAGATTGTAAAGCAACATGGTTTAGTCAGAGAAATACTGGAAGATATAAAAATCATTGTTTCTATGCACCAGACCCAGGTGTATGTAACGAATTGTATTAGTTATTAAAATATGATATAATTCACTCGCGAGGTGAAATTCTATGTTATCTTCAATAATTAATAGTATTGGAAATTTTTATAATACTGGTATAAAAATAAGTAATATAATAGCTACTATATTGGCAATACTAGTATTTCATAAAAGTTTCTATTTCGTTATTGGCATGTTTTTTACAAGAAAATTTAAACCAGCCAAAAAGAAACACAAATATGGAATACTAATAGCTGCTAGAAATGAAAAATATGTTATTGGTAATCTTATAGATAGTATCAAAAAACAAGACTATCCAAGTGATTTATATACAATATTTGTTGTGGCTGATAATTGTACTGATAATACTGCAGAAATAGCGAGAAAAAAAGGAGCAATTGTTTATGAAAGATTCGATGATATACATAAAACCAAGGGTTATGCATTAGAATTTTTAGTTGATAATATTAAAAAAGATTATGGTATTGAAACTTTTGAAGGATATTTTGTATTCGATGCGGACAATTTACTTAAGTCAAACTATATAAGTAAAATGAATGATGCATTTGATGAAGGATGTAAAATCATTACATCCTATAGAAACACTAAAAATTTTGATGAAAATTGGGTAGCTTCTACATATGCTTTACATTGGATTAGATCAATTAGAGTTAACCACAGAGCTAGGAGTATATTAAGACTAGCAACTAATATTCAAGGAACAGGCTTTTTGTTCACAAATGAAGTAATTAAAGATGGGTGGCATTATACATCTCTAACAGAAGATAGAGCTCTAACTGCTGATGCAGTAGCACAAGGATATCAAATTACATATCAAGATGAGGCGGAATTTTATGATGAACAACCAACTAATATTAAAATAGCATTAAGGCAAAGGCTTCGTTGGTCAAAAGGACACTTGCAAGCTTTTGTAGAATCAGGACCATACTTATTTATTAATATATTTTTTGGAAAAAAATTTTTAAAAGTAAACTGGAAAAAAGGCAAAAAACATGAAAAGAAAAAAAGAACATTTAAAGAATTTATGCTAGATGTAATAGAATCAATAAGACATAGATTTGCATCATTTGACACTTTATCACAATTAACACCTATATCTTTTATTAACCTATGTAGATGGTTATTATTTTCAGTACTAATATATGGTTGTTATGCATACTCAAATGGTTTTGATGTTAATTTATTTCAAGGAGGAACTTACCTAGCCAAATTCTTAAGAGAAATAACTAATATTAGAATCGTTTGTGCTCCTGGAATTAATGCATTATTAGTCGGAATGCTTATTACTATATGGTTTAGGATATTATATAGAATAGCAATGTATTTTTCAAATATGCTAATGGCGATATATTTATTTATAGTTGAAGATGCTAGAATTAAAAAAATAAAATTTTGGAAAAAATTATTATTTATATTTACTTGGCCTACATTTGATATAATAGGCAGATATACTACTTATGCTGCTGTTTTTATGAATGTAACATGGAAACCTATTCCTCATGAAAGTAAAATTACTATCGATGATATTTCTAATAATGAGGTAAAATAATGAAAAATCTTATTGAACAATTTTATAATGAAGGGTTTGCAACTACATTCTATAAAAAACCTGTCAAATATATAAATAAAAAAATAAAAAATAAAACACTCGTAAAAATATTGTCGATACTAATTAAAGTATTATATACAGTAATATTTACAGCAATCGCTATTTATTATTTAATAAAATAAAGAAGTTTATACTACTATAATATAAACTTCTTTTTATTTACTCTTCTTTATCCGAAGCGGTTTCTACAATATTTTCTTCTTTAATAACTGGTTTTTGTTTCTTAACATTCTTAAAATAATTATATTTCAATGCTAAATCATTTTTCTTAGTTAAATAATTTACATAACTATTCTTTTCTTCTAATACATCTGGATCGATGTACTTATTATTAGTAACTACTCCACCTTCAACATAATATTCTCTATCATACCATGAGTAGTCACTAAAAAATACAAGTCCTTCATATGATGGATCAAGCGCATCTTGCGCTATATAATTATTCGTATTGTATTCAATGCCAAATAAATTTAACACAGTTGGTAATATATTTAATTGAGATGTTACTTCTTTGATATTTGTCTTTGAAACTTCAGTTGACCATATAAAGAAAGGCGTATTGTTAATTAAATTATTTGATGTGTTCTTATACTTATCTAATATCGTTTGATCTTCAAGTGTATACAAATAATGATCAGTAAATACAACAATTACAGTATTCTCTAGTAATTGTTTTTCTTCTAAATTCTGAATTAGTAAATCTACCATATAGTCTGTTTCTTGTGCTTGTCTTCTCACACATTCTTCTTCAGTCATTTCTACAAATTCTACTTCTAATTCTGGATTTTCTATTTTTAATTGTTCTATATCTTCTTTATATAGCATTTTACATACACCTTTAGTATTTGTAAAAGGCAAATGACCAGAATAAGTAATAATATAATCCACGAAATTTCCATCATTCCTAAATAATAACTCATTGAACTTTTCATTTAATATAAGTTCTCTATCTAATTCATATCTATCATCATCATAATCATCAATATCAACTAATCCATAATAATTATCATAACCCCAGTTTAAATAATTAACTGTTCTTGAATAATATTCACCGTTATTCATATGAAAGGCATTAACACTATAATTTTTTGCTTTAAACAAATTAGCAAGTGAATAAGGAAAATTATTTTTATTAAATGTATATGCATTCTTTGTATATGAAAGTGGTGTTATAAATCCAGTATTAACTGCAAATTCTGAATTAAATGTTGAACCACCTCCATTATAATATGAATAATGATTTGAAAAATTAATTCCACTATTCATCATATTATATAAAGTTGGAGTATCATTTTTATTAATTAACCAACTATCCATACCTTCCAATTGTAGAAGAATTAAGTTCTTCCCTTCAAACATTCCTGTGTACTTATTTTTATGTTCTTCTGCTTCTTCAAAAGCAGTATTTAAAAATTCAATATATTCTTCAGTGATATCATTATCTTTTTTTAAATATGTTATATAAAAATTTCTAATTGAATATTCAAATAATCCCGTAATTTTAATACTTTTATTACTATCATTAAATGAATTATATATATTTCTAGCATTTTTCCAGTTCGACCAAGTTAATTCTTCATTAGCTTTTCCTAAAGTTAATGGCGCTATAGTATGACCAACTATAAATATGCAAACAACTATAACTAATAATCTATAATTATTCTTTTTAAAATCTGGTATTTTCTTAAATGCATAAACTAGAGATATAATTATTATCACAAAAGTTATATATACAAATATATTACAATTTTTAATCGCATCAAGTAAATAAGGCGCTCCCTCACCTGCTGACTCAAGTAAACTAAAATCAAAAAATGTTTTTGTCATAGAAAAATAAACATTATTTACTAAGTACAATATCAAAAATAAGATATTTATAGTTAGGTATATACCCTTTGCAAACTTACCTTTAAATGATATAGATACTCCAACAAATAATATAATCCAAAATGCTGAAAATAAAATTGGAGCATATACCCTATAATTAACAAAACTTATATTTAAACCAAAAATAAATGTAAATACTTCCATTAGTATAAAAGGAATACACAACCAAAAAATATATTTATTATTATTTATAAATTTTTTTACTTCATCAAAAATCCTTTTAATTCTTTCATTATGTAGTATTTTATCTATTTTTTCACTTTTATTCATAAAAATCACCACATGAATACATTATACTAATAAAATTAATAATTTTCAATTATATTGGCTTAATTTGATATCAAGCGACTTTCACCATTTTCATAATTTATTTCTATTCCTGGCTGTATATTATAAACAAAAATATTAAATTTTATACCTTCACCATTATCTTCTATTGATAGTGCTTCCATTTGTACACCACTAGCTAAAAGATTATTACCTTTATATATCGGCGTTACCCTATATAAAACGTGGTTATTAGTTTTTCTAATATAATCTGCTACTTTATTTTCATACTCTAACATTGTTCCTGTATTCATATATCTTGTACATGTTATTAAATTATTCTTATTAGCATTTTCGCCAGCTAATTGAAAACCTATTAAGTGACATCTATTATATAAATATTTTCCCTCAACTATATCATATTTTATTGTATGCCATCCGGTTGGCTTTACAGATCCTATGCTACCTCTTTCTTCTGTTGGCATTAAATCCACCGATAAACTTGCATATGCACCTGTACACCTACCAAGTGAATCTAGTTCACTATAAACCTCAAAAGAAACACTACTTTTAGATAAATCTTCAAATTCAGGAATATTATTATTTAATATAACATAACTCTCATTATTATACTCTGGTATAGTATCTAAAGTATAAGATATTACTCTATTAGGAATAGAAATTGAATTACCTACTATTTCATTATAGCCTAAATAGCAAAAAATAGCCAATACTATTAATAATTCAATTATATTTATTTTCTTCTTTTTCATATTTCACTACCTTTTAATTTATCATAACATATAATTTTAATTTATAGTTACTAAAATGTAAAATAATTTATCAAATTCATATAGTGAAATTTTTAATGATAAATACAAAAGATAAATTAAATAAAAGTTACATAAATACACACATTTTTTATTTTTAAGATATAATTATTTAAATTTATATGTAATTTTAGTTAAGTAAACTATTTAATTAAATGTAGATATTTACATATCATATATTAAAATCTGAAGCATTCAAACATTCACCCACCTATTTTAATACTTTTTCTATAAAACTTTTAAATTTTATAGCTATTTTAATATATGCTCTATTTAATAATAATCCTGCTCTTCCTAAAGCACCACCTCGAACATTTAATAGTTCATGTATATTCATTGTTATCACCTCCCTATATATATGATTAGTAATATATTTAAAAAACACTATTTTTTTATTAAAATTATTAATCTATTATACTTATAATATTTTAAGTATATTGATACTTTTTCTTATTATTTGAATATAATACTTTAGGTGATATTATGGCATTAAAAGGTATTGTAATAGATCCAGGACATGGTGGTAGTGATCCTGGAGCAGTTGCAAATAACATAAAAGAAAAAGATTATACTTTACTAATAAGTAAATATATGTATGATAGGTTTAAAGAATTAGGAGTTCCTGTTAAATTAACCAGAGATAGTGATACTACACTATCACCAAAGGAAAGAACAGCTAGAGTTCAAGATTTTTATGGTGATGGAAAAGATGTAATAGTAATTTCTAATCACTTAAATGCGGGAGGTGGCGATGGTCATTGTGTAACAAATGTATAACAATTAAAGCCAAAAATATATTAAGAAATGGAGAAATAGTTATGATAAGTTACACTAAACAAGGTGATTATTTGTTACCGAATTTAAAATTAGAAGATAAAGAAAGATTTAATATAGGAAAATATGGATTATTAA
>JBJEED010000090.1:0-15066 GCA_051872765.1 Bacilli bacterium
CATTTTTACTAATTATTTGTTTTTTTATTAGGGACATTTTCAAAAATTTTTCACAGAAATCTATATTTCCATTAGTTTTTTCTTGATTTTATGGGATTTATGTGATATTATTTACTAGCAATTTGTATTATTAAATACAAGTTAGAAGTGGGAGATTATAGGATTATCACTAGACCACTCGCGAAAAAAAATTATCTAAAATATAATAGGAGGTGTTTTTCGTGGCAAAGAATGTAGTTAAGAAAATTAAATTACAAATTCCAGCAGGAAAAGCTACACCAGCTCCACCAGTTGGAACTGTTTTAGGACCTGCAGGTATTAATTTACAAGAATTCTGTACTAAGTATAATGATGCAACTAGAGAAAAGATGGGAGATATTATTCCAGTTGAAATTTCTATTTATGAAGATAGAACATTTGACTTCGTATTAAAAACTCCACCAACAGCCTCATTATTACTTAAAGCAGCTGGAATTTCTAAAGGAAGCAAAAAAGGAGCTAATGAAATCGTTGCAACTATATCTAAAGATGATATTAAGAAAGTTGCTGAAATTAAGATGCCAGATTTAAATTGTTATGATTTAGAAAAAGCAATTCAAATCGTAGCTGGTACAGCAAGAAATATGGGTATTGCTGTTAAAGGTCTTAACGATGGAGAACTTGCTGAACAAGCAGTATTAGCTAGTGAAGCTGCAGCACAAGCTGCTAAATTAGAAGCAGATCTTGAAGCTATGGAAGAAAGTGCTAAAGCTATGGCTGAGGGTGCTAGTGTTGAAGTTGAGACAACAGCTCAATCTAAAGAAACTGAAAACGAAGACGAAGAATAATAAAGAATAAATTATTAATCGTGAGAATATAAAGATAATCCAAATACCACATAAGGAGGTTAAGTTTATGAAGAAACATAGTAAAATGTATGTGGAAGCATTAGGTAATATTGAAAAAAATAAAGAATATGATGTTACTGAAGCGATTAAAATACTTAAGAGTCTTAAAACTAGAAAATTTGATGAATCAGTAGACTTAGCATTAAAATTAAATATAGATGCTAAAAAGACTGATATGAATGTTAGAGGAAGTTTCGTTTTACCAAATGGAACAGGAAAGACTAAAAGAGTATTAGTTATTACTAAAACTAAAGCAAATGAAGCAAGTGAAGCAGAATATTGTGGAGCTGAAGACATGTTAGAAAAAATCGAAAAAGAAAATTGGTTTGAGTTTGATACTATCATTGCTACTCCAGAAATGATGCCTGCTTTAGGTAAACTTGGTAAGTTACTTGGTCCTAAGGGATTAATGCCTAATCCAAAATTAGGAACAGTTACTACTAATGTTAAAGAAGCTATTAGTAATGTAAAAAAAGGTATGGTTGAGTATAAAAACGATTCATATGGTAATGTACATTTATCAATTGGTAAATTATCATTTGATGAAGCTAAACTAGAAGAAAATTTAAGAGCTATAGTATCTGAAATCGTTAAAAATAAACCTACTGGTGTTAAAGGTACATTTATTAAAAATGTAAGTTTATCATCTACTATGAGTCCTGGATTAAAAATAGACAGAAGCTCATTAGGATTATAATAAAGAAACTTGAGAAATCAAGTTTTTTTGTTTATAATATCTTTGGTGATTTTGTTATGAGATTATTATTACATATATGTTGTGCTCCTTGTAGTGCTGCTTGTGTTAAAGTATTAAGAGAAGAGAAAATTGATATTACTGGTTACTGGTATAATCCTAATATTCATCCATATAAGGAATATGAAAATAGGTTAAATGCATTAAAAGAATATTCTAAGATTATTAATTTAAAAGTGATATATAATGATTATTATGGATTAAGAGAATTTACTTCTAATGTTATAGATAAAATTGATAATAGATGTGAATATTGTTATTTTTCAAGAATGGAAAATGTTGTTAAATATGCAAAAGATAATGGATATGATGCATTTACTTCAACATTATTTATTAGCCCATATCAAAGACATGATTTATTAAAACAAATATGTGAGAACTTAAGCAAAAAATATAATATAGAGTTTAAATATATTGATTTTAGACCATATTATTATGAAGGTAAGCAAATGTTTTATGAGACAGGATTATATATGCAAAAATATTGTGGTTGTATATTCAGTGAAGAAATTAGATATCTTTCTTCTAATAATCAAAAGCCAAATATACCAGTAAATTTAAATTATTCTATTAAAAAGAGTATATGTGTAAAAAAGCTAGAAAATAAAAATGATTATATTGATCTTTTAATGGAAGCAGATCCATCAAATAATAATATATATAATTATTTAAATGATTCTATTGTTTATGGACTAAAATTAGATGATGAAATAATTTCTTTAGCAGTAGTTTTAGAAATTGATGAAAATACATTGGAACTTAAAAGTTTATTTACTAGAAAAGAATATAGGAAAAAAGGTTATGCAAAAAGATTATTAAAATCTTTGTGTGGAAATTATAAACAAAAATATAATAGAATGTTAGTTGGAACAACAGAAAATTATATTCCATTTTTTGTGAATCAGGGATTTGATAAATATGAAAAAACGATAAAGAATTATTTTTCTAATAATTATGAAAAGGAAATATGTAATGAAAATTTTCATTATACAGATTTAATATATTATTCAAAAAATTTAAAAAAATAAAAGAAGTGCTAATTTATAAATTAACACTTCTTTATTTATCTTCATGTACTGTATCAAATGGTTTTAATAATAACCCAATTGATATTAGTCCACATATACCAACTAATGCATAAACTAAATTTGTTAGAAATGATTCTTCGCCAAATAATAATGAAACTAAGTTTACATCAAAAATACCAACCATTCCCCAGTTTAAAGCACCAATTATAACAAAAGTTAATGCAACTTTGTATAATGTATTCATACATTTCCTCCTTGCTTGTTAATATTTTGTACCATAAATAATAATTTATACATAAAAAATATTAAATTCATATTATCATAATCTAATTACTCAACAATATAATTAATTAAAGGGAGGAATAATTATTAAAAAGATTTTATTGTTAATATCATGTTTTCTATTATTTGGATGCAATAAGATGGATTCTAAAGAGGCCATTTCTAAATTTAAGGAAAATATAGAAGATAATTCGCACTATATTATGAGTGGTGATATGGAAATTACTAGTAATGAAGAACTTTATAAATATAGTGTTAATGTAAGCTATTTAGAAGGGGATTATTATAAAGCATCACTTACCAATAAAGATACTAATTATGAACAAATTATTTTAAAAAATGAAAGTGGTGTATATGTAATAACGCCAAGCTTAAATAAGAGCTTTAAATATCAAAGTGAATGGCCATTTAATAGTAGTCAAGCTTATATTTTAGCATCACTGCTTACTGATCTTGAGAATGATAGTAATGTAGTATTTGAAGAAAAAGAAGATTCATATATATTACAATCAACGGTAAATTATCCTAATAATAGTAGTCTTACTAGCCAAAAAATTACATTTGATAAAGAAATGGAGCCAAGACTTGTAGAAGTTTTTAATAAAGAAGGAATCGCAAATATTGTATTTAAAGTAGCAACCATAGACTATGATACTTCTGTTAGTAAAGAAGATTTTGATATTAGTACAACTACTTGCAACGATTGCTCAAGTAGTGAAGTAAGTGATTTAGAAGAGACAGTGTATCCTATGTATCTACCAGTTGGTACTAAATTTAAAGGAGAAGAGACTATTAGTACAGATAACTCTAAGAGAGTAATACTAACATTTGATGGTGATAAATCATTTACATTAATAGAAGAAGTATCATTGTTACCAAGTGAATTTGAAATTACTAGTACTAGTGGAGAACTTGTTTTTTACGAAAATGTACTTGGAAATTTAACTGAAAGTTCATTAAACTGGAGTATGAATGGTAAAGATTACTATTTAATTAGTGAAGATTTAAGTAACGAAGAACTCTTAAAAGTAGCAGCATCAACTTCTGTTGTATCAGTAACTAAATAACATTAGATAATTCTAGTGTTATTTTTTTTATTCTAAAATTGTTAAATATTACCATAAAAAATATTAATATAATAGCGTATTTTTAATGCATTTTTATTTGTTTTATGGTATATTTATCATAAGGAGAAGATATGAAGAAGAGTAAGAAAAATAATAATAAAAAGTATATATATATAATAATGTTATGTATTTTTATAGTTTTAGTATTTAGTATTACTGCTACATATCTTAATATATTTAAAGAAAGTAGGGGAAATGCGCTGGTAGTTAAAAACTATTATGGAATAATATTTTCTAATGTTACTACAAATGATGATTTATCAGTTAGAATAAATGGCAATGTAATTGATGTTCAAGTAGATAATATTAATAGTTTATTAACACCTAAGATATTTTATGTAGATGTAACTAATATAGGAAATCAAAATGTTGAGGTTGATGGAATATATATCAGTAATATGTCAAATAGTGACATAGGAAATAATGTAACTGTTGATACATCAATGTTAAAGAATGATATTTTAAAAGGCAGTGAACAAAAAAAATTAAAAGTTAAAATAAGTTATATAGGTTTAAGTCAAGAAAATAAAAGTTATAAATTTAGTATTAATTATTTATTTAAAGAAGTTAGCCTTTAAAAACTAAATAATTTTTGTTATAATTAAATATAGAGTACAAGGAGGATACATGAAAGAGATAATATCAAGCTTAGATATTGGTTCATCTACTGTAAAATTAGTAGTTGGTGAAATATATAATAATGAATTAAATGTTCTAGCAGTATCCGAAGTAAAATCAAAAGGGGTAAAAAAGGGAATAATAGTTAATCCAGAAGATGCATTAATTTCTCTTAAAGAGGTATTTTCTAGATGTGAAGAAATACTTGGTATTAAAATAAATAAAGTCATATTAACTATACCATCTTATTATGCAGAATTTATTGTTACTGATGGAAGTAGTACTATTACAAATGAAGATGGAATTGTACAAAGTGCAGATATAGTAAGAACTATGCAAGCTTGTGTATATAATAAAGTCCCAAACAACAAAGAATTTGTTGCGATTACTCCAATTGAATTTACTCTTGATAGCTCTGATAAAAAAATTAAAAATCCTACTGGTATGAAAGCAAATAAAATAAAATGTAAGGCAGTACTAAGCCTTGCACCAAAGAAAAATATTTATACTACTGTGTCATTACTTGAAAATATTGGTATTGATATTGTTGATATTAATTTTGGAGGTGTAGCAGATTATTTTGAATTTAAAACACCAGAACATGATAAAAAGAATACAGCAGTTATAAATATTGGTGAAGAAAAAACAGAGGTAAGTATATTTAAAAAAGGTATTCTTGTTGAGAGTGAGTGTATAGAAATTGGCGGTAAGAATATTGATAGAGATATTTGTTATATATATGACATTAGTAGAAAGCAAGCCATATATTTAAAAGAAAAATTTGCTCTTGCTAGTAAAAGAAATGCATCTACTTCGTGGAGTGAGGATGTGTTGACAAAGAATGAAGAAAATATTAAAATAAATCAATATGAAGTTAGTGAAATAATAAGTTCAAGAATAAAAGAAATATTGATTTTGGCAAAAAAACAAATAAACCTCTTAACAAAGATGGAAATTAGTTATACAATAATAACTGGTGGATGTTCACAAATCAATGATTTTAATTTAATTGTAGATGAAGTTTTTGGAAAAGAAATGAAAGTTTATAAAGTAAATGATATAGGATGTAGACATAATAAATATTCTACTGTTCTTGGATTAATTAAATATTATCATGATAAATTATCATTTAGAAATAAACTTGCATATACAGTAGATGAAAATGATCAAAGTGAATTAATTAATAATAAGAAATCAAATAATAATAGTATACTCGGAAAAATATATGGATATTTTTTCAATAGTTAAGGAGTGAAATATGAATAATAAATTAGAAATGGATCAAATTGCTGACATTAAGGTTATTGGTATTGGTGGTGGTGGCTGTAATGCTGTTAATAGGATGATAGATTCTGGTCTAAGAGGAGTAGAATTTATTGTTGCAAATACTGATCAGCAAGTATTAAATGCCTCAAATGCGGAAAATAAAATTCAACTTGGTAAGACAATAACAAAAGGAAGAGGAGCAGGTACAAGACCAGAAGTAGGTAGAGAAGCTGCGCTTGAAGCAAAAGAAGAAATTGAAGATGCTTTAAGAGGAGCAGATATGGTATTTGTAACTTGCGGTCTTGGTGGTGGAACTGGAACAGGAGCAGCACCAGTAGTTGCTGAAATTGCACAAAATTTGGGATGTTTAACAGTAGCTATAGTTACAAAGCCATTTAAGTTTGAAGGTAAAAAGAGAATGGATTATGCTTTGGTAGGACTTGATGAGTTAAGAAAACATGTTGATACAATTGTTGTAATACCAAATGATAGATTAAGAGATTTAATTGATAGATCTACACCTCTTAATGCTGCATTCCAAGAAGTTGATAATGTACTTAGATTAGGTGTTCAGTCTATATCTGATTTAATTAGTGTTCCAGGACTTGTAAACCTAGACTTTGCAGATGTTAGAACAATAATGGAAAATAGAGGAGATGCTTTAATAGGTATTGGAGTTGGTTTCGGAGATAATCGTGCGGTTGAAGCTGCTAAGCAAGCTGTAAATAGTCCATTACTTGAAACTACTATTAATGGTGCTACTGATTGTATTGTTAATGTAACTGGTGGAAATTCTATGACTTTATTTGAAGCAGAAGATGCAGTTGAGGTAGTTAGAGCGGTTGCTAATACAGATGTTAATATTATATTTGGTGCTGTTATTAATGAAGCACTAACTGATGAAATAGTTGTAACAGTAATTGCCACTGGTTTTGAAGATTCAACTGAACCTTTATATAGGTCAATTGAAGGAGAAAAGAAAGCTGTGCAACAAATAGCAGATGATGATGAATTAGAAATGCCAGCATTCTTAAGAAATAGAGATTTTTAGGAGCTTATTTTAAGCTCTTTTTTTGTAAATAAAAAACCTCTTGAAATTCAAGAGGTTAAAAGCATGTTATCTATTGTAGAATTCTACAATTAATGCTTCATTAATTTCAGAATTTAATTCTTCTCTTTCTGGATATCTTACATAAGTACCAGTTTTTTTAGTTTTATCAACACTAACAAATGATGGAATTGTAATATCCATATTCATACATTCAGTAATAACTGGATGATCTAGTGATGTTTCTTTAACTCCAATAGTACTTCCAACTTTTACTCTGTATGATGGAATATCTACTTTTTTACCATCAACAGTGATGTGTCCATGATTAACTAATTGTCTAGCAGCTCTTCTTGTTTTAGCAAATCCCATACGATATACTAAATTATCAAGTC
This sequence comes from Bacilli bacterium, assembly GCA_051872765.1. Taxonomy (GTDB): domain Bacteria; phylum Bacillota_I; class Bacilli_A; order RF39; family UBA660; genus CAG-1000. The sequence goes on from JBJEED010000090.1 coordinate 7,406, forward strand.
TACTTTCTAAAAGAAGCAATAAATTAAAACCATGAATACCTTGCATTTTACCAGCAGCTTCAAATGTTTTTCTTAATTGTTTTTCATTAAGTCCATACATGAATCTAACTTTTTGTTTTTCTTGTAATTGAACACCATATTCACTAAGTTTTTTTCTACTTGTTCCATGAATTCCAGGAGCAGTAGGTTTTTTTCTTAATTCTTTACCTGTTTCAAGAGTAGAAAAACCATATCTTCTTGATTTTTTAAATGCAGGTCCTGTATATCTTGACATACACATTTCTCCTTTCTTAAATTATTTTTGTACTAAAAGGCTTCTATAATTTTATTATAGGGAGTTTCTATAAAAGTTTTCATCTTGGCAGAGAATACTAACTTTTTTCAAGAAACACGTTATAATTATCTTATAGTGCTGCCACTTAAATACTTAATAAAGTATATAATAAAAGTCATTAAAAATCAACAAATAATTGATACATTCTATGAAAATATGATATAATTCCTGTGTGGAGATGATATTATGGCAAAAAATAGTATGAAAATGAAGTATAAACCTGTTAAAAGAGAAAGAAATAAAAAGTCTTATGAAAAAAATACAGAACAAGAAGTTAAATCTTTTGCATTTACTTTACTTGGTGTTTTAGTATTTATGGGATTGATATATTTATGTGTTCTTGGTATGGAAAAACTTGGTGTATTTGAAATGGGATATACAAAACCAGAAAAAGGAGAAGTTACTTTTGACTATGAATATATAACTATGGGAACTGTATTAAATAGAAGTGAAAAAACATATTATGTATTATTTGATAATTATAAAAATTCAATAACAGAAGATACATATGTTAATAGTTTGATTACTAAGCAAGATAAATATAGAGTTTATAAGGTTAATATGAATGAAAATGAAAATAAAAAATATATATCTGAAGATGCTAATCTAGATATAAAAACAATCAATGATATTAGAATAAATGATATAACATTAATAAAGGTTACTAATGGTAAAATAGTAGATTATGCTATTGGTAGTGATGATATTGAAGAGTATTTAAAATAATGATAGAAGAACTTTTAAAAATTTGTAAAACTGAGACTGATATTGATTTAACTTTATATAACACTTATAAATTACATTCAGTTGCTTATGCTATGTGTTTTATAAAAGATATAAAAGAGTTAACATCAGTTTTAAACATACTTAAGAAATATAAAGCTAAGTGGTTTGTTATTGGAAATGGATCAAATATAATACTTCCTGAATATTATGATGGAGTAATTTTAAAGCTAACTGGATTTAATAAATGTATTTTAAATAATAATGAATTATATGTTGAATCAAATTGTATGTTAAATAAAATTGCAACCAAATATACTTTAGAAGGATATAGTGGTCTTGATTTTGCATGTGGAATTCCTGGCACGATAGGTGGCAGTATTTATGGAAATGCTGGATGTTATGGGAGTAGTATAAGTGAAGTATTAATATCAGCAGTTGTATTTGATGGAAGAAAGATAATTGAACTTTCTTGTGAAGACTTAAAATTTAAATATAGATATTCTATGCTAAAGGAAAATAAAAAATATGTAGTTTTGTCGGCAAAATTTAAGTTAGAAAAAGGAAATAAGGAAGAACTAAAAGAATTAATGCTTCAAAGAAATAAGAAAAGAAATGAAACTCAAGATTTACATCATCCATCAAATGGAAGTGTATTTAGAAATCCTGAAGGATATGCGGCTGGTAAACTAATAGATGATTTAAATCTTAAGGGAACTAGAATTAATGATGCTGTTATAAGTAATATACATGCTAATTTTATAATTAATGATGGATATGCTACTAGTAAAGATATTATTAAATTAATAAAGTTTATCCAAAGAAAAGTGAAAAAAGAATATAATATTAGACTAGTTCTTGAGCAAGAGATAATAAAATAGGATTATTTTCTTAATAATCCTATTTTAAATTAAATAAAAAATCAAATCATCATGATTCGACTTATTTATTTTTCTTATTTGTTCTAATCTCTTTTGTTGATAATCTTACTTTTTTACCATCAACAATAGTAGTTTGTAAGTTTAATTTTTGAGTTTTCTTAGTTGCCTTTTCTGAAAAAGGTCTATTTTGAGCACTCATATTACTTCTATTTGATTGATTCTTTGCCATAATTAACTGCCTCCTCTTTTTAAGCCACATATAATTTAACATAAAAATTGATTTAAGTAAAGCAAAAATTGACTTTTTCTAATAATTTGAGTATAATACATTCAATTAATTAGGGGGGATATTTATGAAAAAAGAATTAAAAAAATATACTTTAGTTGAGTATTTAGGTGAAGAGCATAGAGAATATGATTCAATAGAAGAATGTAAAAATCTTATAGAAATACTAAAGAAACATAATAAAAAGCAAAAGAAAAAATATTTATTTGGAAATGTAATAATTACTAAAGTTCAAAATAAATATCATGTAATTGTTCATAAGTATAATAAATTAACACCTAAATTAACTATTAGTCAATTAGATGAGTTAACATCTAAAATGAATGAGAAAGAATTAATAAATTATTTTAAATCTAGTTTAAAAACTAAAATATCTTTTGGTTATGATCCGGATATTAATATAATATATTTAAATGGAAGGCAGAAAAATTATCCTATTTATTCTTCTGTAAGATTAAGTTATTTACCGGTACTTTATAAAGATGATATAAAATACTTAAGTAAAAAGTATGTTATGAAATGTGTAGAATACCATTTAAATAATAATGATTATAATTTCTTTTTAGAATTAGCAAATAAATTTGAGATGTATAGGGTAATAGAAGATGATATTGATAGATTAAGAACTGAAGTAAATAAATTAAGATACTCAAACTATGATAACTCATATTTATTAACAATAGTATCAAATTTGTATGATAATCTTGTTTTTGAAAGGGATAAAAATTCTAGAGTATTAAGAGATTGTAATGGAAATATTTTAAAGAGTCATAGAAGAGTTAGAGATTTTGCTATATTTGTAAGGGATTATGGTATGATAGAAAAAAAGAAAAATTCTCCACTTAAATATAATAAAAAAATGAATGAAAATATATCTGATGAAAATGATATAGTTCAGGATGAATATTCATTATATTATTGGGACCAAATTAATGGGGATTTTTATGAAGATTTCACAATTTATTTTGATGAAAAAGAAAAAATATTTAAAAGAAAATAAATTTATTAAAGTTATATATTTCGACAAAAAATATATAACTTTTTTTATATCATAGTTTTGGTGATTAAAATGTATTTGGATGAATTAATTATACTCAATTTTATTATTGATTATTTGTTATTAGATACTCTTAGGAACTTATTGAAAATTAATATTAGTAAAAAAAGAATTATTTTTGCTTCATTAGTTGGTGAAATATCATTAATATTTTTATTTGTTAATTTGAATGATTATGTTTTAACATTTATAAAAATATTACTTTGTTTAATTATGATATTAGTTTGTTTTGGATTTAATGATTATAAAACATTGATTAAAAATACTATTTATTACTACCTAATGTCTTTTTTTCTTGGAGGTAGTTTATTTTATTTAAGAGAAGATGGATTAATAAAATATAAATATTGTCTATTTTTGATACCAATAATTATTAATATTTATAAATATTTTGAATATGATTTAAAGAAAATGTTAAATACTAGATATAAAGTGACAATCTATTTGAATAATGGAAAAATTTTATATTTAAATGGTTATATGGATAGTGGCAATGAATTAATAGAGCCTTATAGTAATAAAAAAGTAATAATTATTAATCAAGAAGTTGATGAAAATTATTATTTAGTTCCATATAGTACAATTAATAATACATCTTTAATTAAGTGTTTTAATCCTAAAAAGGTGTATATAGATGGGATTGGTGAGAGAAAAGATATTAGTGTAGGTGTAGTAAATAAAAAGTTTGTTGGATATAATTGTTTATTAAATTATAAATTAATGGAGGAATAATGATAAAAAAATTATTAGATAAATTATTTAAAAATTATGATGTATTATTTATTGGAAGTACAGATATATTACCACCACCTCTTAGCAGAGAAGAGGAAGAAGAATTAGTAAAGAGAAGTAATACTGGTGATATGTATGCAAGAAATAAATTAGTTGAGCATAATTTAAGACTAGTTGTTTTTTTAGCGAAAAAATATGATAATACTATATACGATTTAGAAGATCTTGTAAGTATTGGAACTATTGGTTTAATAAAGGGAGTAAAAACATATAAATTAGATAAAAATATAAAATTAGCAACATACGCATCTAGATGTATAGACAATGAAATACTAATGTTTTTGAGAAAAAATAAAAAAAGAATGAGTGAAGTTAGTCTTGAAGATTCGATTAATTTTGATAGCGAAGGTAATGAATTAAAGTTAGAAGATGTATATGGAACAGAAGAAGATATGTTAGAAAAATTAATTCAAAATAAAGATGATAAAAAATTATTAGAAGTAGAAATATCTAAGTTACCTACTAGAGATAAAAATATTATAGAGGAAAGATATGGTTTGTTTGGAAAAAAAGAACTAACACAAAAAGAATTAGCATCTAAACTAGATATTTCACAATCATATATATCAAGAATAGAGAAGAAAGTAGTAAGGAAGTTAAAAGCCTTAATGAAAGTATAATTATTAAAAAAATAAAAATAATAAGAAAAACTGGTTTGATAAATTACTATACGAAGTAAAAAAGTTCTAACTATGACTACAGCAATATTTTGTTGTAGTTTTTAGTTTATTTTTTACTATTTTATCTTGTATTTTAATATAGATTTATGGTAGAATTACTTATATAATATGACAAAAGGAAATTGGAGGAATTAAAATGTCAAAGAATTATGAAGATTATGGTTATGAAGATGATAATGATGATAGAAATGATAGTAAATCACCATTAGCCAAAAAGATATTAATTATAGTTCTAATTTTTATTGCTATTTTAGTAATTCTTTATTTGATTAAAGGATGTACAAGTGGTAGTGGTGAAGAACCTGGTGAAAAACCAACTGCATTTAATTATGAAGATGCTATATTAAAAGCAGGAAAACTATATTATGATAATAATGTGAGTGAGTTACCAACTTCTGTAGGTGAATGTAATAGTGTGAAGTTAGATGAATTAATTGATAAAGGATTAGTAAATCCAGAAAATTTTTCAACTTGTGATTTAGCATCAAGTTATGTAAGAGTATGTATGTTATCTAATGGTAATAAACAATATACACCATGGTTAACATGTAGTGATAAAGTATCAGAAAGCGAATATGGTCCAAGTAAGGAAGGTTCTTTAAATGATGTTATTGCTGATTCAACTTATGTGAGTTTTGAGTTCTTACCACAAGTATTAAAATCAGAAGGTGCTACTTATGGAGAAGTGGAAGAGTTATGGAAATCAGATATTAAATATAGTAATTATAGAACATTAGCGACAACGACTTATTATAGATTTAGAGATAAATTATATACTTGGAATTTAACAACTAATCATTATTATACAAGAAATGGTGAAACTACTAATGCATCTGCTGTAAATGAATATTATGTAAAATCACCTGCTAGTGATTATCAGATGTATGATAATGCAACCAATGAAGCATATAAATGGTATAAGAGTGATGCAGTTAAAGTATATTATGTTGGTTCAAATGGTGCAAAAGCATATTCTGCTACTCAACCAGAAGGTTTCCCATATAATGAGGGTGGAGTAGATGCTTATTTACAAAGATATTTAAATAGTACTTATAGTCCATATAAATATTATGTATGTGCTGTAGATGCAACTTCATCAACAGTTGTATATCAACAAGGAGTGGTATGTGGTCAGGGAAGCAATAAGAACTTAACATATGAAAGAGAAATAGTTTATAGTTGTACAAATTCTAAAGATGATCCTAGTGCATCAGTAATTGCTGGTAAAGTAGATAGTGCAAGCGATACTTGTTATGATTATTCTGATTGGAAGGTTTTAAAAGAAAGTACTTGTAAAGTAGATAATGTTACATGTAAAAAAGTTACATTATATAATTGGTTTAAGTATGAGAATAATGGAACAAGACAATATTATCCATCAGGATCTTCTAACGCTAGTGCAGAGAGCGTATACTATACAACTGCTCCAGCAGAAGGATATGTTAAAGATGAATCAACTAAGGCTAAGGCTTATAAGTGGTATAGAACTACTACACAAACTTCAACTGAATACACAGCGATAGCTCCATCAGGATATGCAAAAGCAACTAAAACAAATGATTATAAATGGACAGATTGGTCTGATTGGACAACTAAGAGTGTTAAAGCAACAGATGGAAGAGATAGAAGTATAGAAACAAAAACAAAAATAAAATTACAACAAATTACTGGTGTTAGTGAACAGAACTGGACAAGTTTAACAGAAGATGATAAATATGTTACATTCGATGAAATGATTACATTGTTTAAAAATAATAATTTCGATGTAAATACATTAACTGATATTAATAATAATGGTGAAATTAGATATCAAGTTAAAATGCTATTAAGAAATAAAAAGGAGATGAATTAATAATGGATAAAGTTATTGAATTAGATGGTAAAGTTAATGAACTTATATCTAAGTATAGAGATATTACTAATGTTGGTTTTGATGAGTTAGATAGAGTATGGAAAGAAATAGATGAATATAGAAAAGAAGCACATAGTGCTTTTCAAGAGTATGATTCTTCAATACATAGAAATGAAAATGGTAGATTTACTCAAGCGTCTTATAATATTGCTGAATTAGCAGAATTTGCTACAAAATTAGATTCCTTTGATAATAAATGTTATGATGAAATACATAGATTACATGTTGAATATCAACGTAAGCGTGATTTATACAATCAAAAAAACGAAGAAAGAAGAATACTTAATTTAACTAATAAGAGATATGCTCTTCAAATAAGTAAATTAGAAGCTAGAAATAAACAATTAGATGCTGAAATAAGCTTAAGAAGTGGACAATTTCCAGATTTAGTTAATATGTATGAAGAAGAAAAGAAATCAAATGAAGCATTAATTGAAAATTATAGAAGTTCTATTGTATTATTTGAAAATAGATTAAAAAAATATGAGAAAGATTTAAATGATTTAAAAAATGGTGGAGAATTAAGCTTTGAAAATGATTTAGAAGATGATTTAGAAAATAATAAAGAAGAAGTAGAAAATAGAGATGTATCTAGAGATAATACTAATAAAAAGCCAATAAATGATGATGACTTTAGAAATGGCTTTGTTCCAAATGGACCAGTAAATGATGATGATTTTAAAAATGGATATGAAGATACAAAAGAAAAAGAAGATATTATCGAGCCACCAGTATCACCAAATGTTATTCCAGTTGTTGGTGATCATGAAGGAAGTAGAACAACAGATGATGAAATGCCAAGAGAATTAGGAGATGCTCCTGAAGATGAGGAAGAAGAAGCTAGAGAATTAGGAGACGCTCCTGAAGATGAGGAAGAGGAAGCTAGAGAATTAGGAGACGCTCCTGAAGATGAAGAAGAGGAAGCTAGAGAATTAGGAGATGCTCCTGAAGATGAAGAAGAGGAAGCTAGAGAATTAGGAGATGCTCCTGAAGATG
>JBJEED010000090.1:15166-29703 GCA_051872765.1 Bacilli bacterium
AAGAAGAGGAAGAAGAGGTAGTTGATCCAGTATTTGTTGATGAAACTGTTAATGCTAAACCAACATTACTTCAAAAAATTAAAAATATTCTTTATAAAGCTGCTTTATTCTTAGGAGGTTTATCTGCTACTGCTTTAACAATTGATCACTTTATTAATCATCATAATATAGCTACTGAGGAAGACATGGATGAAGATTTAGATGAAGAAAAGGAAGAAGATAAAACTGACGAAGAACAAAAAAATGAAGATGAAGATAAAGACGAAGAAAAGGATAAAGGAGATGTTCCAGGAATAGATTCTGGAGAAGATCCTGGAGTTGGTCCTGAAAATCCTGATGAGCCAAGTAACGATAATCCAGGTGGAAATCCTGGAAGTGATACTCCTGATGGTCCAAGTAATGATAATCCAGGTGATAATAATCCTGAAAATCCCGATGATAATAATGATTTAGATGATCAAATTACTAATGATAATACTACATTTCCAATTGAACTTGGTGCAGGTGAAGTAGCATATAATAGTGAAACTGGTGTAGAAGTAACACAAGATGGAAGTGCTTATTTGCATGAAGAAGATGGAACTATATTAAGTCAAGAAGATAGAAATTTAGATCAAACTGATCATGGTACTTCAGTTGTGGTTGAAGAGGATTTATATGAAGATTTAAATACTCCAGAGCAAACATTTGATGAACAAATAGCATCTGTACCATCTACTGGTGAAGAACAAACTTATACAGAAGCTGTTCAATCTGGTGATTTGACTCAATCTGAAATAGATAATTTAGATTCAGCATTTGATGCTCTTGAAAGTTATTTTAATGAAGAATATACTATGCAACCATAATTAAAGGGAGGAAAAAAGAATGGAAAATTTAACAAATCAAGTATTAAAATTAGCAAATAAAAAAAGTTATTTTGTGTTAAGACAAGCATCTTATAAGGGAAGAACATATTATTTTACTGCTGAGGTAACTCCTGATGGTGATGATTTTACTAATCAATTTGTTTTCTTAGAAAGAATAGAAATTGATGGAAAGTTTGCAGTAGTAGAAGTTAAAGATAAACAAATTTTATCAGTATTAGCTCAAAATATAAAATTAGATTAACTTGAATAAAAATATTAAATTCCTTTCAATATATAACGAAAGGAATTTTTATATGGCTAAAAATAAAGTAGAAATTAATGGAATTAATACAAATAGTTTAAAAGTTTTAAATCATGAAGAAATGATGGATTTATTTAATAAATTAAAAAGTGGTGATAAAATTGCAAAATCCAAAATAGTTGAGGGTAATTTAAAATTAGTTTTGAGTATACTTCAAAAGTTTCAAAATAAGTGTGATAATATGGATGATTTATTTCAAATAGGTGTGGTTGGTCTTATAAAAGCAGTAGATAATTTTGATCTTGCTTTTAATGTAAGATTCAGTACTTATGCGGTATTTATGATAGAAGGAGAGATAAAAAGATATATAAGAGATAATAGTCCAATAAGAATATCTAGGAGTATTAAAGAGCTATCATACAATATTATTAATTATAAGGAAACATTTATGGCTAATCATCATAGATATCCAACTAATGATGAAATATGTAGAGAATTTAATATAACTGATTATGAACTATATAGTGTATTAAATTCACTTACTGATGTAGTTAGTATATTCGAACCAATATATTCAGATGGAGGAGATACTCTCTATGTGGTTGATCAATTAGAAGATAAAAGTAATATTGATATAGATTATTTGCTTAGTTTAAAAGAGGCATTATCTAAAATAAAACATAGAGATAGAATAGTTATAGAAAGAAGATATTTAGATGGTTTATCTCAAGCAGAAATAGCACAAGAGTTATCTATTAGTCAAGCTCAAGTATCTAGAATTGAAAATAGTGCATTAGATAGTGTTAAAAAATTAATTTTATAATATAATTTAATATGAAATTATCAGAATTAGAAAAAAAAGATATTATTAATATTAAAGATGGCAAACTAATAGGAAGAATAGTAGATGTAGAATTTGATATTAATAATGGATGTTTAATTAAATTTATAATAGAGTCACCAAATATAATTAAAAGTTTGTTTTCTAATAATGAAACAATTACTATTAAATTTAATCAAATAAAAAAATTAGGTGAAGATGTCATATTGATAGATATATCATAATTTACTTAAATATTTAATTGTGATAGAATATACTCATGAAACAAATATATATAAAAATAATTTTATTAGTATTTTTACTAGTAGTGTTTGATCAAATAGTAAAGTTCTTAGTAGTTACGAAGATAGGTAATAGTTCTATTGTTATAATAAAAAACTTTTTAGAATTTACTTATATTAAAAATACTGGTGCTGCTTTTGGCTTTTTTAGTGACAGAACAATTTTATTAATTATTATTACAGTAATATTTATGTGTTATATAATAAAAGAACTTAAAAAAAACATAAATGATAAATTATTGATATTATCATTTATATTAATTATTTCTGGCTCACTAGGTAATTTAATTGATAGAATTAGAGTAGGTTATGTAATAGATTTCATATCGTTTATATTATTTGGTATAGGTATGCCTATATTTAATGTAGCAGATATTTTTATTACATTTGGAATATTAATATATATTTATAAATTAGTTAAGGAAGAAATAAAATGAAAAGAATAGAAGTATTAGATGAAGATAATTTAACAAGATTAGATGTTTATTTGACCAGTATAATAGGTGAAAGCAGGAACTTTATAATTAAAAATATAAAAAATGGAAATATAAAAGTTAATAGTAATTTAGTTAAAGGTGGGTATTTAATTAAGAGTGGGGATATTATTGAAATAAATGATTTAACTATTGATACTAGTGTAAAAAAAGAAGATATTCCTCTTGATATATTATATGAAGATGATCATATTATAGTTGTAAATAAAAAAAGTGGAATGGTAGTACATCCTGGTAATGGTAATCATGAGCATACACTTGTTAATGCATTAATGGGACATACAGATGAATTAAGTGATGAGGGTGGAAGCGAGAGATGTGGAATTGTTCATAGAATTGATAAAGATACTAGTGGAATATTGCTTGTTGCTAAGACAAATGAAGCACATAAAATGTTGAGTGATGATTTTGCTAATAAAAGAGTTAAAAGAAAGTATTTAGCTCTAGTACATGGTGTTATCGAAAATTCTAAAGGTAAAATAAATGCTCCGATTGGTAGAAGTAAAACAGATAGAAAGAAAATGTGTGTAACAGATGAAAATTCTAAAAATGCAATTACTAATTTTACTGTACTTGAGAGATTTAAAAATGCAACACTTCTAGAGTTGGTTCTTGAAACTGGAAGAACGCACCAAATAAGAGTGCATATGGAGTATATAGGTCATCCGGTTGTTAATGATCCAGTATATGGTAGGAGAAAAATAATTAATGATTATGGTCAAATGCTGCATGCTAAATATTTAGGTTTTAATCATCCAATTACACATGAATTTATGGAATTTTCTGTTGAGCCTGAAAAAGAGTTTAATGAGATATTAGATATGTTTAAAAATTCATAAAATAAATACTACTCATTAAAATAAAAGCATAACTACAATATATTAAATAAGGTATTAAGAAATATGAAGATTTTTTAGATATTTTATTAGTTTCAATAAATAAGAATATGGTTGATATAAATATAATTGTAGTAATAGCAAAACCAAGGAATGGGCTCATTAGATAGAAGAAGAAATACATAAATAATTGATTAGAAATATAATTAATAAGTAAAATGTATAAATAGTCATTATTCTTTAAGATATTAGTTTTCTTTGAAATTAAAATTATACTTATTGTGTTTAATATATAAATAATAATCCATATAAATCCTATAACATTACCACTTAAAGTGAAACTAGGTAATTCTAATAAGTTATAAAAAGAATTATTTACTTTAAATAATAAACCACTAAGTAACCAAAAAAATAAAATAATTATAAATAAAACTATATTATGTACATATTTTTTAATTATTATCACCTCTTTACTAATTTTATGATTAATAGTAAAATAAAATTACACAGGTGAATATAAATAAATAGAAGGGAAAGACAAATGAATTTAAAAATAAATAATAAAGATGATATTATATTAAAAATATTACATTATTTTGTTACTGAAGAAGATTACAAACCAGTAATTATTAATGGATTAAATAATGAAATATGGCTTGAAAATATGGAAAAAGATTTACAATTGATTAGAATAAATACTAATTATATTCATAATAATGAACAATTGAATTGTGATACATATAAAGCTAAGAGTATAATGAGGAGTATTAAGAAAAATACATTTACATTTAGAATGAATATGTTAAATTTATTACTTGAAACAGGTGATGCGGTTAACTTAAATAAATCTTTAAATGTTAAGAATATTGAAACTATTAAGGTAGAAAAAATTACTGATTTTAAAAAGAATAAAGTAGTAAGTGAATTCTTTCCTAAAGTTAAAGACGCAATATTAAATGATAAAATGGATCCAGTAGATTTTTTTAAATTAACTGATGATATGAATCAAAAGACTATTAAGAACGAAAAGAAACTCGCTAAAATATTCAGTCAAAAGAAACCAATTATTACATACTTACTAATAGTAATTAATATAGTTATGTTCTTAATAACAGCAATGCTTAAAATAAATAATATTATTGATTTAGATTATTATCTAGGTAATAATTATGTTATGGTTCAAAATGGTGAGTTCTATAGATTATTTACTTGTATGTTTATGCATGCAAATTTAATACACCTTGCATTTAATATGTATGCTTTATATGTTTTAGGACCTCAAGTTGAAAGGTATTATGGAAAATATAGATTTATTGCAATATACATAGTAAGTGGAATACTTGGAAGTTTATTTTCAGGAGTATTTATGTCAGAATATACACTTAGTTTAGGTGCTTCTGGTGCAATATTTGGATTACTTGGAAGTATAGCATATTTTACTTATTATTATCGTGCTACACTACAAGGGTTATTAAGAAGTCAAGTTATGCCAGTTATTTTAATAAATTTATTAATAGGATTTGCTATGAGTAATATAGATGTAATGGCTCACATTGGTGGTTTAATTGGTGGAGTACTTGTATCTATGGGAATAGGAATCGGAGATAAAGGTAGAACTAATGATAGAGTTAATGGTATTATAGTATTAGTACTTATGATATTATTTATGATATATATGATTATAAGTAAGTAGGGGTGTTATGAGAGGATATAAATTAGTTTATGGTGTTGATCAAAATAAAAAATGTGTATATAACCAATATGGGACACCATATGAACTTAATAGAGAATATGAGTTAAGTGGTGAACTAAAATATTCTAAAAATGGTTTTCATTTTTCAATATATCCAGAGGAGACTTTGAGATTTAGAGATAGATCTAATGGATTATTAGTATCTGATTTTACAATTGTAGAAATAGAAGCAGATGGAAAAATTGAATGTGGAGATGATTATCTTGAAAATGAAAAATTTGATACAATAGGTGTATATGCATCAAGTAGAATGACTATTTTAAGAATATTAACAAAAGAAGAAGTGTTTAATATAATTTTAAATAGTAAAAATCCATTTAGAATGAGAAAATATATAATGTTTGTTAAACTAACTAAAGAAGAAATAGATTTAGTAAAAGAGTATTATAACGATTTTTGTACTCTTGGATATATAGGTTATTATCAATATAATGATGAGAAAGCATTTGAAAAAGTATATACAAGGACTTTAGCTTATTAGTTAGAGATTAATATAATTTATATAAAAATAAAACTTCAATTATTATTTTTGAAGTTTTATTTTTGTATATTATAATTTTCTATAAAGACCAATTGCCTTACCTAGAATAGTAACATTATTTAATATTATTGGTTCTAATTCATCATTTTCTGGTTGAAGTCTAATATGTTTTTTTTCTTTATAAAATCTTTTTAAAGTAACTTCATTCTCATCAGTCATAGCAACAACTATTTCACCATTATTAGCATTACTTTGTCTTTTAACTATTACCATATCACCATCGTAAATTCCACATTTTATCATACTATTACCATTAACATTCAATACAAATACCTCTGTATTTCTTGGAACTAAATATGAAGGTAAATCAAAAAATTCATTAGGATTTTCAATAGCCTCAATAGGATTACCGGCAGCAACCTTTCCAAGTAAAGGAACTTCCATGACTAAATTGTTTTTATCATCATATTCATTTGGAACATTTAAATAAAGAGTTCTAAATTTATTTCCACTTTGAGAAATATATCCTTTTTGAGTTAAATTTTTTAAATGCACAAACATAGTAGCAGTACTACTTAGATTGCATAAATCACATAGTTCACGAATAGTAGGTGAGTAACCATATTTTGCAATAAATTTCTTAATTTCAGTTAAAATTATTTGTTGCTTATGAGTTAGTTTTTCCATAGTATCACTCCTTGTCTATATAATAGCAAACGAACAAAAGATTGTAAAGACCTTTATTGATAAAAAACATTTTTAAAATTATAGAAATTATAGTATAATTGTACATGGAGATGATTTTCATGAAGAAAATGTTAACAGGATTACAACCATCAGGTGTAATTACACTAGGTAATTATTTAGGCGCTATTAAAAAAATGGTAGAAAATCAAGAAAAATATGATTCATATATATTTATTGCTGACTTACATGCCATAACTGTTACTCAAGATCCTGTAGAGTTAAGAAAAAATATCAAAAATTTAATCGCTTTATATTTAGCATGTGGTATTGATCCAGAAAAAAATAAAATATATATCCAATCTGAAAATGAGTATCATGCTAATGTGTCATGGCTACTTGAATGTAATACATATTATGGTGAATTATCTCGTATGACTCAATTTAAAGATAAGAGTTTAAAACATACTAATTTTTCAGCAGGATTATTAACATATCCAGTTTTAATGGCAGCAGATATTTTAATATATGATGTTGATATCGTACCAGTGGGAAAAGATCAAAAACAACATTTAGAGCTTGCTCGTGATATTGCAATTCGTTTCAATAAAAAATATGGCGAGACATTTAAAATACCAGAACCAGTAATATCGTTTGATGGAAATGAATTTTTAGTTAAAGATTTACAAAATCCAAGTATAAAAATGAGTAAATCATCTGAAAATAAAAAGGGTGTTATAATGCTTTTAGAAGATGCTGCTTCTATTAGAAAGAAAATAATGAGCGCAACTACTGATAGTGAAATGAGTGTTCATTTTGATCCTGAAAATAAGCCTGGAATATCTAATTTAATCCACATATATTCATCTATTACCAATAAGACATATGATGAGATAAAAGATGAATTTAAAGGCAAAAATTATGGAGAATTTAAAAAGTGTGTTGCTGATGAAGTAATTAGTGTTGTAAGTGAGATACAAGAAAAATATAATAAAATTATTAATAGTGATGAAATAGATAAAATACTTGATGAGGGAAGAGATTATACTAGAAAGATTGCAAAAGAAAAATATGAATTATTAAAAGAAAAAATGGGTCTTGGAAGATAATAATTAAAGATTAAAATTTGTTAGTAAAAATTAATTATATTTGAATAGAATATAATTATATAAATTGTTAATTTAATAACACTTTTATAGTTGAACCCTGTTTTACTCTTGATCCTTCTTCTGGAGTAGTTGAAATAATTCTCTCTCCATTACCAACAAATTCTACATTAAGTCCATTAAGAAGTTTTTTAGCTTCTTTTTTTGTTTGGCCAATTAATGAAGGAATAGTAATATATATAGTATCATCCCATTTATATAATTTTGGTATGCCATCATTACTTGGTTTGATATCATATAGTGAAATTATATTTTCCATTACTGCTTTTGCAATAGGAGCACTAGCAACGCCACCATATTGAGTAACACCTTGGGGATGATCAAGAGCAATATATACAACATATTCAGGATTATCAGAACTTAAAAAACCGATAAATGATAAAATATAATTACCATCCATATATTGACCACCAGCACCAACTTTTTGGGCTGTTCCAGTTTTACCACCAACTCTATGTCCTTCAATATATGCATTTCGTCCGCTTCCATTAGCTACAACACTTTCAAGAGCATATCTAACTAAGGAGCTAGTTTCTTCGGTAATAATATTAGATTTTTTTAATATGGGTGTTTTATTATCACCTCCAATACTAGATACTATATAAGGAGTATACATATTACCATTGTTAATAATTGCACTAACTGCGGATACTTGTTGAATTGCAGTTACACTTATACCTTGACCAAAAGCTGTTGTAGCAAGTTCTAAGTTTTTAACTTTATCCATTTTAAAAAGTATTCCTGTTGCTTCTCCATTTAAATCAATCCCAGTTTTACTTCCAAAACCTAAATCAGTAATGTATTTAAATAATTTTTCTTTTCCTAGTTTAAGTCCAAGTTTAACAAATCCAGGGTTACATGAGTTTTCAACTACTTGTATATAAGTTTGTAGACCATGACCTTTTCTTTTCCAGCAGTGAAGAGTACTACCATCTACTTTTATTCCACCTGTATCATAAAAAGTATCTTCAAATATATTAACTATACCTTCATTAATAGCAGATGCTAGTGTAACTATCTTAAATGTTGAACCAGGTTCAAAATTTTGCCATATAGCTAAGTTTCTGTTTATTACTTCTTCACTATAAGCTTTGTAATTACTTGGTTCAAAAGAAGGTAGAGAAGAGATAGCCATTATTTCACCAGTAGTTGCTTTCATAACTATACCAATAGCTCCCTCAGCTTTATATTTTTCATACGCATTTTTAAGTTCACTTTCAAGAGCTAATTGTATATCTAAATCAACAGTTAGATATATATCTTTTCCATTTTCTGGTTCATCATATTTTTCTGATAGTTCAAGTCTTTTACCTCTACCATCACTATAATATTTAATGCTTCCATTAGTACCAGTTAGTTCTTTGTCATATTTATATTCAAGACCGCTAAGACCTTGGTTATCTATTCCAGTATATCCAATTACATGTGATAATAAATCATTATATTTATAGTCTCTTTTACTTTCTTTTAGTAAATAAACACCATCATAGTTAAGTTCTTTTATTTTATTAGCAACATCAATATCTAAATTTCTTCCCTCTGGATGAACTCTTTCAATTGATGTTCTTTTACTTACATGTTTATACATTTCTTCATATGATACATTTAATATTTCACTTAATTTTTTAGCAACTTCTTCTTTATTTAATATTTGATTAGGAACTAAATATAATCCAACAGTAGTAACATTATCAACTATTACTTTACCATTTCTATCTAATATTCTACCTCTATCTGCCTGAATAGTTAAGTTTCTACTCCATAATTCATCAGCTAAGGTATTTAATTTATCATATTCAATTACTTGTATATAAAGTATTTTAAACATGATTAGTATAAATATTAAAAGACATATGATAAATGAATATTTAATTCTATTATTTTGTTTTGTTTGAAACATATAATCACCAATTAATTATATGAAATATTATTATTTTTAATAAAAAAACCTACTTATTGTAGGTAATATTATTTTTTTAATATTAATTTCTTCTCTCCTGAAAAATAATTACCACTATAAAGTGTATTATCAGGAGTAATATTAGTTAAAAAGACTAATTCATTTTCATTTTCAATAAAGTTAAAAATTGGAATTATTCCACAACTATCAAATATTTTTGATTTAGACTCAATTGATTTACATGATTTTGAAATATTTAATGCTTGCTTCCAATATGAGTTTGAAAAACTAATGAAATCAGTAAATGTTGATTCCCACATTATATCTCCGATGGTATTATCAAATTTATCTAAACAAATTTTAAATCCTAGTTTTTTTAATTCATTAATTTTTTCTATTGCTTTATTATAGTGAGATATTTCTATACTAGATAAATCTATACTGATAATAATATCTTGAAATGGTATTTGAGATATATCTTTTAAAATATTAAGATAATCTATAATTTTATCAGTAAATACTAACGATTTATAATCAATTGTTATTATAATTTGATTGTTATAAAAGGTAATATTTTCTAATATATTTTGGATATTATATATATCAAATTGATGTATTTTAGAAGTTTTTCTTAAAAGACTATAATTTGTACTATTATATATTGAATTTCCATTTTTATCTTTAGTATATATTTGGAAAATGCTTTTAGGAGTTTTATCTTTTGAGTGAAGTTGTCTAATAGAATATGTAAATTCATCTTGTTTAATTGTAATATCTATTTGATGTAAAAATTCATTTTGTTTCATCTTTTCTTGAAATATCACTTCATCATATCTTTGAAAATACTTTCCTTGTTTTTTAGCATAATACATCATAATATCTGCTTTTTCTTTAGTATTAATTATACTATGTTCTGCTTTTGTAGAACCAGCATTATATCCAAATGTTTTAGGTATTATTCCTTCTAATACTGCAAGTTCTATTTTTTTATTACATAACTTAAATATTTTATCAATATAATCTTCATCATATTTTGTTAAAATAGCAAATTCATCTCCGTGTAGTCTAACTACAATAGAATCTTTGAAACTATCATTAATTATTTTAGCAAATACCTTTAAATAATTATCTCCTATGTTATGACCAAAGGTATCATTAATAAGTTTAAATTTTTCAAAATCAATCATAATAAAATTAGAATTTGGATTAGTATCTATGTATTTTTGATAATTTTTTTTAAGATATTCTTCATTATGAATGCCAGTTACAACATCTATATTACTCATATACAAACTCCATTTCCTTAAAGTTAATTTGTATATTATCATATATTATAGTAAAAATCAATTTTTATATTGAGTTTTAGTTTATACCTTAATTTAAATAAAAAACAGTATAAAAAATCAATTGACAAACAAAATATATTATTGTATACTTAACCTTGTTAAAAACAAAGACCAAGAGGAGTAGTTTATGTAGTTTATTAGAGATGAAAAGTCATCGGCTGAAAGCTTTTCTTATACGAAGTAGATGAATGTAGCTTGTGAGTTTAATATTTGAAATTAAGTAGAATATTACGTAATTTTGCGTTAAAAAAATAGAGATTAATTAAGGTGGTACCACGATATATTCGTCCTTTGGTATTACCTTTTTATTTGGAGGAAAAATATGAATGAAAATTTTGATGCATTTGATGATTTTGTAATGAAATATGATATGAATGAGAATATGATTGCGTATAAATATAATCACTCTTATAGAGTAGTCCATCAAGCTGAAGAAATAGCTCGTAGTATCAATTTAGAAGAAGAGGATAGAGATATTGCTTCTTTAATAGGACTTCTTCATGACATAGCAAGATTTAGACAATGGACTGATTATAAAACATTTGATGATAATAAATCTTTTGACCATGGAGATGAAGCTATTAAGATATTATATGAAGAGGGATTAATTAATAAATTTAAAGTTAATCATGAATATGATAGTGTTATTAAAAAAGCTATTATATATCATAATAAAGCATATATTGATGATAATGATATGACTATTAAAGAAAAATTACATTCTAAAATAATTAGAGATGCTGATAAAATAGATATATTATATTCTTTCTCTACTAATAGATTATTAGAATTAGAAGAAGATGATAATTCTATATCACCAAAAGTTAGAGAATCATTTATGAAACATAAAATAATATTAAAGACTGATTGTGTTTCTTTAAATGATAGAATTATATTATTACTAGGTTTAGTATTTGATCTTAATTATAAATATTCTAAAAATAAAGTATATAATGAAAATTATATTGGTAAAATGTATGAAGGATTAAAACATAAAGATATATTTAAAGAATATATAGATGAAATAAACAAATATTTTAAAGAGGAGGAATAAAAAAATGTTAGATAAAAAATATAATCATAAAGAAGTTGAAAGTGGTAAATATGATTCATGGCTAAAGAGTAAAGCTTTTGAAGCAGGAGATAAAAGTAAAGATCCTTTTTGTATTGTAATACCACCTCCTAATGTAACAGGTAATTTACATTTAGGACATGCACTTAATGGTAGTATACAAGATGTTATAATTAGATATAAAAAGATGAAAGGATTTGATACCTTGTGGCTTCCAGGTATGGATCATGCTGCAATTGCAACAGAAGCTAAAGTTGTTCAAAGATTAAAAGAAAATAATATTGATAAATATGAATTAGGACGAGAAGGATTTTTAAAAGAATGTTGGAAATGGACAGAAGAACATAGAAATAACATTCATAATCAATGGTCAACTCTTGGACTTGCAGTAGATTATACTAAAGAAAGATTTACTTTAGATGAAGGATTAAATGATGCAGTTACTCAAGTATTTATTAATTTATATCAAGAGGGATTAATTTATAGAGGAGAAAGAATTATTAACTGGGATCCAGTAGCAAAGACTGCTCTTTCAAATGAAGAAGTTATATATAAAGATGATAAAGGAGCATTTTATCATATTAAATATTTTATTGAAGGAACTAATGATTATTTGGATATTGCAACTACTAGACCTGAGACATTATTTGGTGATACAGCTGTAGCAGTAAATCCAGATGATGATAGGTATAAGCATTTAATAGGTAAAAATGTTATTCTTCCAATTATGAATAAATTAATACCTGTTATTGCAGATGAACACGCTGATCCATCATTTGGAACAGGATGTGTTAAAATAACTCCAGCTCATGATCCTAATGATTTTGAAGTAGGCGAAAGACATAATTTAGAACGTATAGTTGTAATGAATGAAGATGCTACTATGAATAGTATTACTGGTAAATATGAAGGTATGAGTAGAGAAGAGTGTAGAGAAGAGTTACTTAAAGATTTAGATTCATTAGGACTTTTAATAAAAGTTGAGCCTATGGTACATAGTGTAGGGCATTCTGAGAGAACAAATGCAGTAGTTGAGCCATATTTGTCTAAACAATGGTTTGTTGATATGAAAGGTATGAGTGAAGATTTATTAAAAGCTCAAAAGAGTAAAGATAATAATATTAATTTCTTTCCAAAAAGATTTGAAAAAATAATGAATCATTGGATGGAAGATTGTCATGATTGGTGTATATCAAGACAATTATGGTGGGGACATAGAATTCCAGCTTGGTATAAGGATGATGAAGTAAAAGTATGTAAGGAATGTCCTGGTGAAGGATGGGTTCAAGATAATGATGTTCTTGATACTTGGTTTAGTAGTGCTCTTTGGCCTTTTAGTACTCTTGGATGGCCAAATAATACAGATGATCTTAAAAGATATTTTCCTACAGATGTTTTAGTAACAGCCTATGATATTATTTTCTTCTGGGTTGCTCGTATGGCATTTTCATCACTTAAGCAAATGAAATGTAGACCTTTTAAAGATTGTATAATACATGGATTAATTCGTGATAAGCAAGGAAGAAAAATGTCTAAAAGTCTTGGAAATGGAATAGATCCAATGGATTTAATTGATGAATATGGTTGTGATAGTTTAAGATTTTATTTAACTACTACAAGTGCGATGGGAATGGATATAAGGTTTGATACTGATAAAGTCGCATCAACTTGGAATTTCATCAATAAATTATGGAATGCATCTAGATTTGTTCTTATGAAACTTGAAAATTTTGATGTTAAAGATAAAACATTTGAAAATTTAAATAGTGCTGATAAATGGATGCTAACTAAATTGAATGAAACTATTAAATCTGTTACAAAACATATGGATAAATATGAATTTAATAATGCTGGAAGTACTTTATATTCATTTATATGGGATGATTTTTGTGATAAATATATAGAAATGTCTAAATTTAGTGAAACGAATCAAACTAAATCAGTACTTCTATATACTCTTACTTGTATAGTTAAAATGATGCATCCATTTATGCCATTTGTAACAGAAGAGATATATAGTAATTTTAGTGAAAAAGAAGATAAACTATTATTATTAACTCAATATCCAAAATATGATAAAAAGTTAATATTTAAAGATGAAACTAAAGAGATAGATAATTTACTTGAATATGTAACATTATTTAGAAATAAAAAAGCAGAGAATAAGATATCTAGTGACTTTGAAGTTATTGATTATAACAACAATGAACTTTTAAATAAAATGTTAAAGTTAACAGATAAAATAGTAAAAGAATCTAAATTTAATGATAAGTTAACTATAGAATTATATAATTATAAGTTTGATATTTATTTTGATAATAGTTCTAATAATGAAGAAGAACAAAAGAGAATAAAAGAAGAAATAGCTAAATTAGAAGCATCTATTTTAAGACGTGAAAAATTATTATCTAATCAAAATTATATTTCAAAAGCACCAGAGGCTATAGTTAATAAAGAAAGAGAAGATTTACAAAAAGAAAAAGATAGACTTGCAATATTAAATAAATAAGAAAGTGTTTGTCAATAATTTAGGAAAATGTCTCAAATTTTTTTAGACATTAACGGGAAAATAT
>JBJEED010000091.1:0-90859 GCA_051872765.1 Bacilli bacterium
ATTTTCCCGTTAATGTTTAAAAAATTTTGAGACATTTTCCTAAATTATTGACACACTTTTTTAAAAATTTTTTATTTTTTTATTTTTATTATATTATTTATCTTTTTTGTTGTTTAATAAATGACTTTTATCAGAATAAGATGTGTGTAATAAACTTAAACTTTTTTCACTTAATGGATTTTTTAAATACTCTTTATATAATATTTTTAATTCGTTATTATCATGAGCACTTCTTTTTACTCTTTTTTTATCTATAGCATATAGTCCATCAGCTCTTTGTTTTTTTACTTGGTCTAATTTTGGTATTTGACATAAAGGTTGACCTCCGCCACCTACACATCCTCCTTTACAATTCATTACTTCAATAAAGTGATATTTTTTATATCTATCATTTAATAATAATTTTTCCAAATTTTCCATCTGTTGGACAACAGCAACTCTTAACTTATATTCCCCTATAGTAATAGTTGCTTCTTTAATTCCATCAAAACCTCTTAAATCATTAAATTCAAGATCAGAATCATTTAAATTTTGTTTAGTTAATATTCTATATAAAGTTCTTATAGCTGATTCACAAACTCCTCCTGATGCACCAAATATAACTCCACCTCCAGAGCCTTCACCCATAATACTATCAAATTCACTTTCAGATAATTCATTTAACTTTATTTCTTCTTCTTTTAATAAAATTGCAAGTTCACTAGCAGTTAAAACAAAATCTATATTTAAAGTATACTCTTTTGCTTCTAATTTTTTAGCCGTACATGGTGTTATTGCAACAGTTACTACCTGAGATGGATCAAATCCTTTTTTTTCACAAAAATAACTTTTAATAATTGCACATTGCATACCAATTGGGCTCTTACAACTTGAAATATGATCTAAGATTTCTGGATGATATATCTCAGCATATTTTACCCAAGCTGGGCAACAACTAGTAAACTGAGGTAACTTTGATTTATCTTTTAATCTTCCTGCAAATTCAGCTACTTCTTCTAATATCGTTAAATCTGCACCAAATACGGTATCAAATACATAATCAAATCCTAGTTTTTTTAAAGACGTAACGAGTTTCTTCTCACTATTCTCACCTGGTTCTAAACCAAAAGCTTCTCCAATTGAAACTCTTACTGCTGGTGATATAATTGCAACTACTATTTTTTTATTTTCATCTATTATTGATTTTACTTCTTTATAAGAATATCTTGGTATAATTGCTCCTGTTGGACAATTCAATAAACATTGACCACAACCAATGCAAATTGGTTCTTTACATAAGTTTAAATCATAAGATAAATTAACTATTTTTTCACAAGTTTTTTTACATTGTCCACAATTGATACACTTTTCAATTATTCTTGTTATAGCTGGATTATATTCACTTATTTTTACCATTTTATTTGCTTCTTCATCATTAATAATTTTACTACTTTTTATTTCAATAGCATCTTCAATCACTGAGTCAATAATAGCATTTACATCATTATTAGCAAGATCACTTGTTTTTTCTTCGACTTTCCATTCATCCGCACCACATTTTGTACACACTAAATTTTCATTAGAAACATCAGTTTCAATAATATTTCCACATTTTTTACATATATATTTTTTCATACAATTATCTCCTTTATCAATTAATCATCTAAATATTTGTTACAATTTAGACCATCACAAATAAAATCATATTCATCAATTATTTGGTTTTTATTAGTAACTAATACTTTTGGATATATTCCATTATAATAATATCTATCAATATTAAATGTATTATTTGTAATTTTATTTAAATATACTAAATTATCATCACTTAATGTATTAACATCTAAATAATATATATTATTTTTTTTAGACATTATCTTTTCCATTGTTTCTAAAACTAATGTACATTCAATACTACTGCAATTATCTCCAATTGTATATATTATCCCATTATCTTCTGAACTTAATATTTCTAATAATGATTTAAAATTTATTGATATTAACTCTTTAACTCTATTTAATTCCTTTTTATATTCACTTAAGTTTTTTTTGTAATAGTTTTCAAATTCATTATTTAAAGTATCATTTATATTGTCATAGAATGACTCTTCCTTCTTATTTAATACTACTAAAAGCATGTTATTTCCTATCTTTTGTATTTTAATTTTTTTACCACAATCTAAATCAAATATTTTATTTTTTTTATCATATGTATATTTATTACAATTATTATATTCATTATTTTTATCACTTGTTTTATATATAAGTTCGTCATTTTTAAAATATAGTATTTCATAATATCCAGTTAATGGATCATATTTATACCAATTTTTATTTATAATATCATAATTGATTGTATCAAAATAATATTTCTGATAATAAAAAAGAGATACTATTAATAGTATTATCATAGAAAATATAATTAAAATAATCTTTCTATTCTTCATATCATAATAATATCAAAAAATAAGTCATTATTCAATTATTTATTAGTATTTGCATAATAATAAAATTCTGATAATTCATTTGCTACCAATTCTAAATCTTCACAATCACCCTCTTCTAATATTTCATCTATTTGAAATATTAAATCATTTATTGTTGATATTTTATCTATATCAATATTATATCTTTTTAATATTTCTATTTGATATTCAGATAAAAATAATCCTTTTTTTATTTCTCTATGCATGTATTTTTGACTAATTAAATCATCTATATTTATTTGTTCATTATTTATTTCCATATTAATATATAACCTTTCATCAATTTAATATCTAAATAAAAAATCACCATTAATCAGTGATTCCATATTTATCTTTAAACTTCTGTACATTTCCAGTCTTAACAGTCTTAAATTTACCTGTATAGAATGAATGACATTTATTACAAGATTCTAATTGAATCTCAGTTTTACTTGACTTAACCTCAAATTCATTTCCACAAGCACATTTAACTTTACATACTTTTTGCTCTGGATGTATTCCCTTTTTCATATTTATCCTCCTCGCCATAACTAATTGATAGTTATAGAAATAACTTCATTTGGTATTATACATACTTTTTTATTTAAAATCAAGCAATAATTGTATTTTTTATATCTTATTTTTAATAAGTGATTTAATATTTATATAATCATATGGTATTTTTAAGCTTTGAATATGATTTTTATTTTTACAATAATTGCCAACTATGTATATTTTTGCATGGGATATTTTCTTTAAAATATAATCTAAATCATTTATATTCATGGATAATATTCTATCATAATTCTCTATTATATTATTACTTTTTTTACACTTATTAAAATATTCATTATTATTAACATTAATAATTATTATGTCTGCTGATGATATTAATTGGTTTAAATATATCTTTTCATTTTTTACTATTTTACTGTCATTATTTTTTATATTATCAATTAACTCTTTATATGTAATGTTATTATATGTATATAAATTAACATTGTAATTTTCCTTATACTTGTTTAATATAATATCATTTATTTCATTATTATCTGATATTAGAAGTATATTTTTTCTTTTATTATTAAATATATTATATATTATTATTGATAATATTAAAGCTATAAAAAAAATAACTAGTATTTTTTTCTTCATAGATAATCACCTATTAAAGTTTACTCAGTTATTTTTATTTTAGCACCAATTGATGTTAGTTTTTCTTCTAAAAAACCATACCCTCTTAATATTACATCACAATTATCAATCACGGTTTCTCCTTGCGCTATTAAGCCTGCGATTAATAACGAAGCTCCTCCTCTTAAGTCAGTTGCATTTACATTTGTTCCTTTTAGAGGAGTTGGACCTATAACTTCAAGTTTATTATTTGTGATAATCGTAGTATTTGCTCCCATTTTATTTAAATCAATAGTGTTTTTAAATCTATTTTCATATATTGTCTCTTCTATTATAGACTTTCCTTTTGCTTGTGTTAAAAGAGTAGTAATAGGCTGTTGAAGATCCGTTGCAAATCCTGGAAATATTAATGTTTTAATATGAGTTGGCTTAATATTATTACATTTAGAAATTGTAATACTATCACCATCTATATCATATTTTACTCCAATATCTTTTAATTTTAATAATAATGCTTCTACATGTTCTTTGATAATACCATTTATTTTTAAATTATCACCTAATAAAGCACCAATTATAATGTATGTTCCACTTTCTATTCTATCTGGAAATACATCTACTACTCCTCTATCTAAATTTTCTTTTCCCTCTATTTCAATTCTTTTTGTACCAGCTCCTAGTATTTTAACACCCATATTAATTAAGAATGAGGCCACATTTACTATTTCTGGTTCCATAGCAGCATTTTCAATAATAGTAGTTCCCTTAGCTCCTACTGCAGCTAACATAATATTTATTGTAGCTCCAACGCTAGGAAAATCTAAATATATTTTCTTTCCTATTAATTTATCTGCTGTTATTTTATATCTATTTTTATTTATTTCTACTATTGCACCTAGTTCTTCAAATCCTTTTAGATGAATATCTATAGGTCTTGCACCAATACTACATCCTCCAGGAAATGATATTTCTACTTTCTTATATCTTGCAAGTAATGCCCCCATAAAATAGTAAGATGCTCTCATTTGAATACTTAATTCTTCTGGAATAGGTTTATTCACTACATTACTAGAATCTATAATTAATGCATCATCTTTATGCTCTATTTTACAATTTAATAATTCCATAATTTCAATTAAATAATCAATATCACTTATTTCTGGAACATTGTAAATAATACTTTTCTTTTTAGCTAATATTGCTGCTGGCAATAATGCAACCGCACTATTTTTGGCACCACTAATTTTAACTTCTCCAGACAAAGTATTTTGACCCTCAATTATGAGTTTAGACATAAAATCACCTTTTAAGCCTTTCTAATTATAATATACTATCAATATCAATATTAATCAACAAATTGTACATTTTTTGAAGGCTTATTTACGCTAAAATATGTCTTTTATTAACTCAAGAAATTTAAATTTTATTGTTTTATTTTCTATATTATTATCATCAATATTATTTTCTTCTATTCTTTTATTTTCAAAATCACTCATACATAAAGATGGATATAGAAAACACCAATAATTATTTCCTTTAGCATCTCCAATTTCAATAACTAAAGATTCATATAAACCTTCATCATAGACTTTTCCATTATATTCTTTTTTTGGAAATTCATTAAGTCCATATACAATATTATATGTTTTATTATAATTATTATTTTCAAATAATTTATCTATTCTATTTTCAATTGTTGATAAATTGTTTAATACATTCTTTTTAATTTCATCTCTACTATTATTAGTAAATATTATTCCTGATAATTCTTCAACTACTTTTTCTTTCATTGTTATATCTTCTATACTATTTGAATTAGCAATAACTCTAAATCTAATAGCATCTTCACTTATTTTATCTTCTTCATTTACAGAGTACATAATTATAGCAAGTAATATAGTTATTAATATAATTTTTTTCATTTAAAAACCAACCTTTCAATTAGTTTTGGTTGGTTTTATTATTTTTTATTCATTTTATTGTTAATAAATAGTTAATATTACTTATTAATTATAAAAGCATATCTATCCTTATTTGATAAATCCTTTTCAATAATAATTTTATTGTTAGGAAAATATTTATTAGCTAATAATTTTATAGCATTTCCTTGATTCATACCAATTTCAAAAGCAATAATATATTTATCTTTTAAAAATTGATTTGCTTCTTTTAATATTTTTTCATAAAAGAATAATCCATTATTCTTAGCAAATAAAGCAATATGTGGTTCATATTTATAAACACAAGACATTATCTTTTCATTTTTATCAATATATGGTGGATTACTAATAATTACATTATATTTATTTTTAACATTAGAAAATATATCACTCTTAAAAACATTCACTTTTGAATTATTTTCTTTAATATTAATTTTTGCTACTTCTATTGCAGAATCTGATACATCTATAGCATCTACTAAAGATTTAATCTCATTATTTAAAGCAATAGATATTGCACCACTTCCACACCCTATATCTAAAATATTTATTATTTCGTCACTAAATGTATCTTTTATATATTTTATAGTTTTTTCTACTAAATATTCTGTTTCATATCTAGGTATTAATACATTTTCATTAACATTAATTTTATATCCATAGAAATTAACATACCCAATCAAATATTGAATTGGGTATTCTTTTAATAATCTGTTATAATCTTCCTCTATATTTTTACTTACTTTAATTAATTCTTTTGCTTCTACACTAGAATATCCTAACTTAATTATTTTATCAAGCATTACTCTCTTCTAAACGCATTCTTTCATCTTCGGCAATTAAAGCATTAATTAAATCTTCAATATCGCCTTCCATAATCTTATCTAAATGCATAACAGTATAATTAATTCTATGGTCTGTTAGTCTATTTTGTGGATAATTATAAGTTCTTATTTTTTCTGATCTATCTCCAGTACCTATCTTACTTCTACGTTCATTACCTAACTTTTCATCTTGTTCTCTTTGTTTTAAATCATAAAGTCTTGTTTTTAAAATTTGCATTGCTTTTTCCTTATTCTTTATTTGACTTCTCTCTACTTGACAATAAACTACTATATTTGTAGGTATATGAGTAATTCTAACAGCAGAATCAGTTGTATTTACACATTGCCCTCCAGCACCACTACTTCTTGTTATATCAACTCTAATATCGCTATCTTTAATTTCAATTTCAACTTCTTCTGCTTCTGGCATAACAAGTACTGTAGAAGTGGATGTGTGAACTCTTCCTTGAGATTCGGTCTCAGGAACTCTTTGAACTCTATGTGCACCACTTTCATACTTCATCTTAGAATATACAGCATCGCCACTTAGCATAAACTCAATTTGTGAGTATCCTCCACTTTCACCTTCTACTTGATGAGTTACTTCTAATTTCCATCCTTGTTTTTCAGCATATTTATTATACATTCTAAATAAGTCACCGGCGAAAATATTAGCTTCATCTCCACCAGCAGCTCCCCTTATTTCAACAATAACATTTTTATCATCATTTTCATCCTTAGGTAAAAGCATTACTTTAAGTTTACTCTCTAATTCTTCTTTTTCTTTATGTAAATTATCAATTTCTTCAAGAGCAAATTCTTTCATATCTGGATCTTTTACCATTTCTTTAGCAGCTTCTATATCATCTAAAACAGTATTATACTTTTTATAAGTTTGAACAGTTTTTTCAAGTGAATTTTTTTCTTTAGAAACAACTTGCATCTTTTTATAATCTTCGTAAATTTCTGGCTTTAATAATTCATCACACAAATAATTATATCTTTCTAATAATATTTCTAATCTTTCTTTCATATTTTTCCTCCTCTTAAATTAAATTTGAGAAAGTACTCTATAATTCAGATTCATCTTCATATCCTTCATCAACAATTACTAAATCCTTTAGATCATCATCTTCTTTATCATCATCCATATCATCTATATCATCATAATAATCTAATTCTTCATCATCTTCTTTATCATCAAACTCTTCAGGTAATATCTCATCATCTAATTCATCTTCTATTTCTTTAATGCTTATTTCAGCAGTATGATTTTCTCTTAAATCCCAATATCCTTTTTCTAACTGAATAAATCTTTTTTCAGTTGCTAGTAAAGCAAAAAAATCACCTATTTGATTTTCAAATACCTCATCACCTAAGTTTAAAGTATCACATATAATTTTAAATATATCGCTTATTTTCATTTTTTTACCTTTTTCCTTTAATATAATATAAGCAATATCATCAAAAGGTAAAGTTTCTAATTCTTCATTAGTTATTGTTTTAAATTTCATGCATTGTCCTCCTTAGACTATTTCTTTCCATATAAATTATACTTATTTTTAATAATAAATCAAGTATTTTTTATCATTTATATTACATAATAAATATAGTGATATTTTATGAAAAAAATTATATTTATTTTAAAAATACTTACATTAATAGTATTCAGTAGTATTATAATCTACTTTGGATTATACATCTATGCGTTTATCACACCTAAAATGTATATTAATAATACTGATAGTATTGTTTTTTATGATAAAGATGGAAACAATATTTTTGATGAAACTAACTCTAGTGACTACACTAAGTTAGAAGATATAAGTGATTATGTAAAAGAAGCTATCATATCTATAGAAGATAAGAAATTCTACAAGCATAACGGGTTTGATTTTTTAAGAATTATTAAAGCAATGTTAATAAATATAAAAAGTGGTGAGATTAGACAGGGAGCATCTACTATTTCACAACAATATATAAAAAACCTTTATTTAACATTTGATAAAACTTGGCAAAGAAAGATTGAAGAAGCTTTTTTAACTATTGAACTAGAAACTCATTATAATAAAGATGAGATATTAGAAGGATATTTAAATACTATAGATTTTGGTGGTGGAAACTATGGTATTAGACAAGCTAGTAATTATTATTTTAATAAAGAGCCTAGTGAACTTTCTTTAGAAGAGGCAACTATTTTAGTAGGTATACCTAAAAATCCTAGTTATTATAACCCTATTAACAATTATGATAATGCTAAGAAAAGACAAAAAGATGTATTATATTCTATGTATAAAAATAATTATATAGAAAAGGAAAAAATTGAAGAAATTTATAAAAAAGAACTTGTTTTTTATGGAAAAAATATAAAAAATGAGTTATCGAGTGTTTTTTATTATAAAGATGCTGTTTTATCAGAAATGTCAAATATTAAAACAATACCAAATTTACTTTTAAATAATGATGAAATTAAAATATACACAAATTATGATAAAAATGTACAAAAAAAGTTAGAAAATAATATAGATATTGAAATGAGTAATACTACTTTACAAGTTGCATCTATTATAGTTGAACCTAAAACAGGAAAAATTGTATCTTTAATTGGAGGAAAAGACTATTCTAAATCTCAATTTAATAGAGCAACTTCTTCAAAAAGACAGGTTGGTTCTACTATAAAGCCTCTTCTTTATTATACGGCCTTAGAAAATGGATTTACTGCTGCTAGTACTTTTTTAAGTGAAAGAACAACATTTAATTTAGGTAATGAAACTTACTCACCTAAAAATGCTAATAATAGATATGCTGATTCTAATATTACTATGCTTTCTGCAATTGCATACTCTGATAATATCTATGCTATGAAAACACATTTATTTCTAGGTCCCGATATGCTTAGTAACACAATGAAAAGAGTAAATGTGAATACAGAAGTAAAACAAATTGCTTCTTCTGCATTAGGGACTTCTGAGATAAATATAATTGACTATAGTAATGCATTTATAACTCTTGCAAATGAAGGTAAGCATGAGACACCACATTTAATTGAAAAGATAACTGATAAAAAAGGAAATATATTATATGAATATAAATATGAAAATGAATATGTTTTAAATAAAAAATATGTATATATTTTAAATAATTTATTAACATCTACATATGACTATAAAATGGTTGGTTATACCTCTCCTACACTTTTAAGCATTTCAAATGAATTAGATAGTAAATATGCAGCTAAAAGTGGTAGTACATCTACAGATTATTGGACTATTGGATATAATCAAGATTACTTAATGATGGTATGGGCAGGAAATGATGATAATAGTGATGTTAATACAAATGATGCTAAAATTACAAAGAAAATCTGGGCTAAAACTATCACTTCTTTAGAAAATAATACTAAGTCTTGGTATGAATTACCAAAAGGTATAACTATAAGTACAATTGATCCTTTATCTGGTGAACTTAAAAAAGATGGAATTATATGTTATTTTGAAAATGGAACTGAACCTGGATTTAATAATATTGAATTTTTTGAAAACATTTCAAAAAAAGATTAATACAAAATAAAACTCAGTAATAAATATAAATAATACTGAGTTTTTAATTTGATAGTTATTCTATTTTTTCTCCACATTCACTACAAAATTTTCCACTTACTTTACTATGACACTTAGGACATTCTTTCTTTGATGAAGAAAATAATGTACCATTGTCTGGTTGACTTGGATTAGGGTTATATAATCCATTATTTGAATAATTTTGATTTATAGCACCCATCATATTAGTTGCTGCTCCTGATGCCATATTCATTCCCATAAATCCCATCATAGCTCCATTTTCATTACTAGAAGCATTTCTAAGAGCATCTGCTGATGCTGATGCCATAAGACCTGATTGCATAGCTTGCCCTGAAAAAATAATTGCTTCATCAACTTTATTAACCTTAGCCATTGATTCTTCTGTTAAATTAATATCATTTAAAGCTACATCTGTAATTTCTAAACCATATTTTTGTTTCCAACTTTCATCTAAACATACATTCATCTCATCAGAAATGTCACTATTGTATAGTCCCATATCACCAAATGAAACTTTATGTTTTCTCATAACAACTGATATTGCTTGTGTTAATTTTTCTATAAATTTACTTTGTAATTGTGAACCAACTACATCATTATATGAAATACTATCAGCTGGATTTGCACCAATAACTGTATTTACAAGTAAAATTGGATCAACTACTTTAAATGCATACTCTCCAAAAAATGTTACTTCTAACATACCATATTTTTCATCTGTTATTTTTTTTGGTTGTGGTGAACCAAACTTATTTCCTGGTATTGTCAATAGATTTACATAGTATACCCTTTGATCTTTAGCAGTTTGACCTCCATAAGTAAACCTTTTACCAATTGTTTTAAAAGTATCTTTGATACCTTGTCCTAAAGAACCAGTGAATATACTAGGCTCACTACTTTTATCATAAGTATATGTACCTGGCTCACTAGTAAATTCAACTATTTGGCCATTATCAATAATCATCATAGCCATTCCTTGTGGCACTACTATTGTACTACCATTAGATATAACATTTTCACTAGGATTTTTATTACCTTTTCCATGACTAACTTGTCCTCTTTGAATAATTATATTTTTTTCAGTTGTAGGACAATTAACATATTCTTTAAATTGATCTCCTAAAGATGAAGATGTTGATTCTACTAAAGCTCTTATTAATCCCATTTAACTTACCTCTTTTCTTTATTTAAGTATATCATTTATTAGAATTTTATTACAAGAAGTTTTATTATCATAATGTAAAAGTAGTGTAATGTGTTTACTTATATTTAATAAATTATACAATAAAAAATATAAGTTACTTAATTATTCACTTATATTTTTATCTATTTCGATTATAATTTGATATTTATCAGATAAGTCTTTTTCTTGTGTAGAAATAATTTTACTACCACCTTTTATTTCACCTAAATAATCTCTTATTAACCCAATAATTTTAGGAATATTTGTCTGATCATTATCATTTATATATTTAGAAGATTGTTCTTTTATTTCTTCTTTTTCTTTTATAATAGAATCATCTGTTATATTATCATTATTTTCTAAAATATCATTTTTAAAGTTTTGAGATAATCTATCATAAATATTATTATTCATATTTGTATTAATATCCCTTTGAAATGGATTTATATCATTTTGAAAATCTTTGTTTTCTTTTATTAATAAATTATTATCTCTATCGAACTCTTTAGTAGTATTAAAATTATCATCTATATTTACAACATCAGGAATTTTAAATACATATGAATTATTTTTTTGTTCATTAGAATTTTTACTTTCTAATAGTTTTTCTAATTCTTCACTTTCATATGGTGACTTACTTATATCATGTTTATCTTTTTCAATATTATCTACTCTATCACCACTTATATATTTTTGTATTTCTATTGGTATATCATTTGCATTCTTTGTTTTATTTAATAATATATCTATTTCTTCTTCCGTTTGTTTAACAGTTAATCTTTCGTTAATAATTCTATCTAGTAAACTAATTTGTAGTTCTTCATTATTTAGAGTTAATAAACTTCTAGCATGTCTTTCAGAAATTTTGTTATATAATAATGAATTTTGAACTTTTTTAGGAAGATTTAAAAGTCTTAATTTATTAGCAATAGCAGATTGACTTATCCCTAATTTATTGGCAATCTCTTCTTGTGTGAATCCTCTATTCATTAGTTTTTTATAAGATTGGGCTTCTTCTATTGGAGTTAAATTTTTTCTTTGAAGATTTTCAAGTAGAGCAATTTCAGCACTTGTATTATCATCTGTATTGTTTATAATTGCAGGAACTTTTTTCAAACCGGCTAAACAAGATGCTTTATATCTTCTCTCTCCTGCGATTATTTCATATTTATTTCCAATATTTCTAAGTATAATTGGTTGAATAACACCATATTTTGATATTGAAGATGCTAATTCATTTAATTCATTTTCATTAAAAGCCAATCTTGGTTGAAATCTATTTGGTATTATATCATCTACTGATATATATAAAATTTTATCTTTATTATTTTCTTCCATATTAAAATCCCTTTTCTCTTATCTTACTATAAGTTTAATTCATTTAAAACAAATTATCAAGGATTATTTTTAATTATTATAATTTGATATAATTTAAATATTTTTAAAACTAATATTTATTTACAATTTATTCAATAATTATTATTTATAATTTTTTACTATAATATTATAATTTCGTGGATATTTTTCTTCAGTTTTTTTAATTTTTTTAAAAACTAATATTGTTCTTTTTGACATTTCTTTTGGCAATTCATACTCTAAAGTGTCAATTAATTCATATGATAACTTAGATATGTTATTTTCACAATCATTTAATTCTTTACTTACATTAGATTTCATAGGTATAAATAATCCATTTATTTTAACAAGTGAACTTGATAATTCTAAAATAATATTTAAATTAGAAACTGCTCTACAAGTAACTATATCAAATATTTCTTTATTTTTCCTACCATATATTTCTACTCTTTCATTAACAATAGTAACATTTGATAATTTAAGTTTTCCTTTTACTTCATTTAAAAATGATATTTTTTTACTATTTGATTCTAAAAGTGTTACATTTAAATTATTAAATACAATAGCTAAGACCATTCCAGGAAAGCCTGCGCCTGTTCCAAAATCAAGTAAAGTTTGATTGTTTAAATTAACGCATTTAACCAAACATAATGAATCATAGAAATGTTTTAAATATATCTCTTCATCACTAATAATTGTTGTTAAATTAAACTTTTTATTCCACATTTGTAATAAATTTTTATATACACTTAAATTAAATAATTGTTCATCTGTCAATTTGATACCTAATTTATTACATTCAATTTTAAATTCTTCTATTTTCATTTGTTATATTCTTTCTTTAAATACACAAGTAACATTGATATATCAGATGGATTTACTCCACTTATTCTAGATGCTTGTCCGATTGTTAATGGTCTTATTTGTGAAAGTTTTTGTTTTGCTTCAGTAGCTATATTTCTTACATTATTATAGTCAATATCTACTGGTATTTGTTTTTCTTCTAGTTTTAACATTTTATTTACCTCATTTTGAGTCTTTTTAATATAGCCTTCATATTTTATATTTATTTCAACCATATCTGATATTTCATTATCATATTCATAATTTAAATAATCAAGAACTTTATTTAATGATATTTCTGGTCTTTTTATTAATTCTACTAATCTAATCTTTCCTGTTAGTACTGATGAATTATTTTCTTTTAAAAATTCATTATTATCTTTATTATTCTCTAAATAATTGTTACTTAAGTATTCTTCTAATTCTTTTATTTTTATTAATTTATTTTGGTAAATATTATATTTCTCTTCATCTATTAAACCTAAATTCCATGCTTTATCAGTTAATCTAATCATAGCATTATCATGTCTTAAAAGTAATCTAAATTCAGCACGAGATGTTAATAATCTATATGGTTCTGTAATACCTTTATTAATTAAATCATCTATTAATACACCAATATATGCTTCATTTCTTTTTAATATAAATGGCTCTTTATTATCAAGTTTTAATACTGCATTTATTCCTGCAATTAAACCTTGTGCTGCGGCTTCTTCATAACCACTGGTTCCATTTATTTGCCCTGCAGTAAATAAGTTTTCAATAATTTTGCTTTCTAAATTCATATTAAGTTGTGTTGGATCTATAGCATCATACTCTATAGCATATCCATATTTAGTAATAACACAATTTTTTAATCCATCTATTGTATGAAGTAATTGTTCTTGTATATCATGAGGCATTGTTGTAGAAAAGCCACCTACATAATATTCAATATCATCACTTCTTTCTGGCTCTAAAAATATTTGATGTCTATCTTTATCACTAAATTTAACTATCTTATCCTCAATTGAAGGGCAATATCTAGGTCCGACTCCTTTAATTAATCCACTATATAATGCGCATTTATCTAAATTATCTAAAATAATCTTATGTGTTTCTTTATTAGTATAAGTTAAATAACATGGTCTTTGATTGCATGGATCATATGAGGCTTCATAGAAATTCGAAAAAGTTAACTTATCTTTATCTCCTTCTTCAATTTTTACTTCATCAAAATTAATAGACTCTTTTAAAATTCTTGGTGGTGTTCCTGTTTTAAGTCTTATAATTTTTATACCATTTTCTTCTAAAGATTTACTTAAATACATAGAATTTTTTTCACCATGAGGACCACCTTTATAACTTTCATGTCCACATAATATATCAGAATTTAGATATGTTCCTGTTGTTAAAATTACTGCACTTGCATAAATTCTTTCTTCTTTTTCTGTTATTATACCTTTTATTTTTTTATCTTCTACTATTAATTCTTTAACAAAATCTTCTTTTAATTCTAAATTTTTTATATGATTTAAGGTATTAAACATTTCTTTAGGATAATTATTCTTACAACCTTGTGCTCTTAAAGATCGCACCCCTGGACCTTTTTTCACATTTAACATTTTAATTTGCAAAAGTGTTTTATCAGTATTTATACCCATTTCTCCACCAAGAGCATCTATTTCTCTTACTACAATTCCTTTAGCTGAGCCCCCTATTGATGGGTTGCATGGCATATCTGCTATATTTTTAAAATTTCCAGTAATAAGTAATGTTCTTTTTCCCATTCTTGCACATGCAAGGCAAGCCTCACATCCAGCATGTCCACCACCAACTACAATAACATCATATTTCAATTCTATCATCTACTTTCCTAGACAAAATTTACTAAATATTTCATCTAATAGTTCATCTTTATATACTTGTCCAGTTATCTCACCTAATGTTTCCCATAATAATTTAATATTTATTTCAATTAAATCTATTGGAATCTCTGATTTTATCTCATTATCTATATCCTCTATTATGTCTAGACATTTTTTTAATAATGATATTTGTCTAGCATTTGATATATAAGTATAATCAGACTTTTCTATGTCACTCAGATTAAATATTTCTATAATTTTATCTTTTAATATTTTAATTTTATCTTTTTCTTTAGTATTTATTTCTATATAATCATAGTTATTTAAAATTGTATTTTTAAAATTACCTATATCTGTTTTGTTATATACAATTAAAATGTTTTTATCTTTGATTAAATCTAATACTTCCTTATCCTCTTTATCAAATTCTATTGATGAGTCAAGAACAAATAATATTAAATCTGATTCTTCTATTTTTTTTATACTTTTTTCAATACCAATTGACTCTACTACTTCACTTGTTTTTCTTATACCAGCAGTGTCAAAAAAATTAACTTCTATTCCATTTAATATAGTACTTCCTTCTACAATATCTCTAGTAGTACCTTTAATATCTGTAACAATAGCTTTATCTTCTCCGATCAACTCATTTAATATACTACTTTTACCTACATTTGGTTTTCCTACTATCGATATGTTTATTCCATTTTTAATTAATATTCCATTTTTACTAGAATCTAATAACTCTCTTATTTTATCTTTTATATATACTAATTTTTCTTTTATTAATTCTCTTGTAATAATAATTGCATCTTCATACTCGGGGTAATCTATATTAACTTCGATATTTGCTATTAAAGTCAATATATTACCTCTTAAATCATTTATCTTATTAGATAATTCTTTACTAATTCCTTTCATTGACATTTTTCTAGCACTATCAGTTCTTGAACTAATCATATCAGCTACAGCCTCTGCTTCTAATAAATCTATTCTTCCATTTAAAAATGCTCTTTTTAAAAACTCTCCTGGTTCTGCAAGCCTACAACCATTATTTAATAACAACTCAATTATTTTGTTAACACAAATTTTTCCACCATGACTATTTATTTCAACCACATCTTCTGTTGTAAATGATTTTGGACTTCTAAATATAGAAACTAAAACTTCATCTATTTTTTCATCTTTATCATATATAAATCCATATGTAATTGTATGACTTTGCTTATTTAATAAATTTTTATCAAAAATATTATTTACAATATTAATTGAATCATCACCACTAACTCTAATTACGTTAATAGAACTATCACCAACTAAAGTAGCAATCGCACATATTGTATCTTTCATGGTATACCCCTTTCTTTCCACAAGATTATAGCATAAACATACTTCATTGTAAATAAAAAAAAGGAGTATTTTTACTCCTCATCTTCACTTTTTTCACAATATTTTACTACTACACATCTATTTGGTTCTTCGCCTTCTGACTCAGTTTTAATATATTTAAATCCCTGTAATGCCTCATGAACAATTTTTCTTTCATAAGAATTCATTGGATCTAATTTAACTTCAACTTTTGATAAAGTTACTTCTCTAGCTATTTTTTTAACTTTCTTTTCTAAAAAGTAATTTTGCTTTTCTTTATAATTTTCAACATCAATTGTAATATTTACATATAAATCTATTGCATTATATATAGCTTGTCTTACATATGTTTGAATTGAATCTAATATGTGTCCTTTTTTACCAATTAACACTGAATTATTTTTTGAAAATATTTCATATTTTATTTTACCATCTCTAATTTTAGTTTCAATATTAGCAATTATATTCAATGAATTTAATAATTCTTTTAATATATCCTTTCCAACTTCTGCTACATCAGATAATTTAACTAACTCAATAGTATATTTTTTACCACTAAATAATCCACCTTTTTCTTCATATAGCTTAGTTATTACATCTTCTTCTTTAACATTAAGTTCTTCTAATGCTTTTTCTAATAATCCTTTTTCACTTTTTGCTTGAAATTTATACTTCTCCATATTTCTACATCTTACCTCTCTTAACTATTAAATTCTGTACTACAGTAAATCCACTAGACACTATCCAATAAAGTGCAATTGATGTTGGTAAACTAAATGAAGCTATACATATAAATATCATCATAAAAGTACTCATCATTTTCATTTGTTTTTGTTGCATTTCATCTCCACTAGCAGTATTCATATTTTTAAATGAAAAATATGTTGTTAGTACAATTAGTGCCAATAATATTAAATACCAATAATTTCCATTTAATATTCCCTCTAATGGTGTGGTACCTAAATTAAATACTAAGAAATTATTTTCAAAGAAAGCAGGTACTCTATAGACGGCTTCTAAAAATGCAAAGAATATAGGTAATTGTAAAAATGCAAATAAGCAACTTGACATTGGATTTATATTATATTTTTTATAAATCAAGAGCATTTCTTGGCTTTTTAACATCATAGAATCTTTATCTTCTTTACCTTTATATTTTCTTTCTAATTTTTCTAAATCTTTTTGAGCCTTTTGTAAATTTTCATTCATATTAGCCGATTTTAAAGATAATGGTAATAATGCCGCTCTTAATATTAATCCAACTATCATTATAGCTAGTCCATTATTTTTGACTAATAATCCTATTTTTACTATTACCCAAGCAAGTGGTTTAACAAATAATGTCGTCCATAATCCTTCATATCCACCTGAATTAATTTTCAAATTTTTACATTGTGGTAATTTATCATAGTCTACTAACAATTCACTTTTATTTTCAGAATAGATTTTTTGCAAATCTTCACTTTCAGGCTTACACAGTATATTAGAAACATAATTTTTCTTAGTTTCAGTTTCTTTATTTTCTAAAGTAAAACGCTTAGTACATCCACATAACATTAACAACGCTAATGTTATTATTAATATCTTTTTTTTCATTAATTTTCTCCTTTTAAACACTTAATTATTTCATTATTTATTTCTTGATAAGAAATATCTAATATTGGTTTCCTTAATATTATAACATAATCATTAGAGGAATTAAAATTATTTTTCATTAGAATATCCTTAATTCTTCTTTTATATAGATTTCTTATATTAGCTTTACCAATTTTTTTACTAACACTAATGCAATATCTATTATACTTCAAATTATTGTTAACTAAATAAATAATAAAATATTTGTTAACTATTTTTTTCGAGTTTTTTATTATTTTTTGAATTTCTTCATTCTTTTTGATTATATACTTTTTATTCATTATAATCACATCCTTTAATATATACATTGTATATTTCACTTGATGAAAATATTATATAAAAAAAATAATTTAAATTAAAGTGATTTATTTATTTTTATTAATTTATAATACTTTAAAATAAAAGAAGTAAGTTACTTATAAAAGTAATCTTACTTCATATTAATAATTTGAAACTAAATATCTTTTAAGATTATTTTATCAAATTTGATTATTATAAATTTATAGAATTATTTAGACAATTCTTTTCTTCCTTTTGCTCTTCTTGATTTTAATACGTTTGTACCTTTTCTAGCAAAAAATCCAGATGTTTTACTTTTTTTACGATTATTTGGTTGAAATGTTCTTTTCATAATTAACCTCCGTTTCTCTTTGACTGAAATAGATTATATTATAAGTTTTTTTAAAAGTCAACTTATTTAGGTTTAAAAATATGCTGTTTAAATAAATTAATATTCAATTGAATCAACTAAATCATTAATTAATTCTAAATAACTATTATAGTTTGGAATATAATTATATATATTATTAATAAACTCTTTTCCAGTTATTTTATTACCATTTTTTAATTCTACTATACAGTTTTCTGGAATATTATCAATTATATTATTATCTAAAATATATTTCTTTATAGTTATACTAGTTCCATTTTTCAAGTTAACTATTTTATTAGCATATTCATCACTTATTATATATTCTGATATTATTTTATCTTTTTGATTAGTTTCTTTTTTTTCATAGTTATCCATAATAGATAATAAATAATCCATTATTAATTTAATTTGTCTAAATGAAAAATTCATCTTTTTATATGCAAAATATAAACTTGACGATAATAATAATATCTTATTTATCTTATCCATACTAGGATTTAATAAATCTAAAATATCTTCAATATTTTTATAATTATTAACTAATATGTTATCGAATGTATCATAAAATAATTTATAATATTTATCACTTGTGTCCTTTTTTATTATATTCTCATAATACTTTGCATAAGCAATATTAAAAAAATCTTCACTTTCATATCTAATTTCAATATTATTATCTTCTTTATCAATAAAATATATCATTTCATTTTCATCATACTTTATAATAAAATCATTTCCTTGAAAACTACTTAATTCCATTACTAAATTTTCTTCAAATAAATTAAATATATCATCATTATTATATATTATAAGTATATAATTATATAAAATATTTAACATTCTTTTTTTATTTATTTTTCTTTCATTTTTATATAAAAATTCAATATATCTTAAAAATGATTCAATATTTATATCACTTTCATTCATATATTTAGAATAATAGTGGTACAAATACTTTATATAAATATTTTTAAAAGAATATGGGGATATCTCCGTATATACTCCTATTAAATTAATTTGATATAAAAAAGGTAATGTTCGAGATTTAACTAATTTAGATATTTCTTCTGATTTTGTAAAATAATCTATTATTTTATTTGCATCGATTACTTTAAATACTCTCATTTGAAATATAGTATTTTTAAGTTTTTTATTTAATTTTATTGAAAAATTAATATTATTTTCAAAACAATATTTAACTAAACTATTTGCAATAAATTCATAATTATCTTCAAATACAGGAATATCTAATAAAATATTATGTTTTTTATTTTTTTTATCATCTATATTTTCAATATAAAAATAATTGTCATATTCATTATAAATAACATAATTTTTATTGAAATCTAGTTTTAACAAATCAGTAAATATTTTTTTAGAAATAATTGAAATATCTTTTTTATATGATCCAATTGCTATATTATAACTTAATATTTTATTAACAAATGATTCAAAATTATTATCTTTATAATATTCGAACATTGTTTTTAAATAATTTTCAAAATTAGTTTTTAGTTCCATATTAACACCTAATTAATTTTATCATAAATTAAATGTTATGTTAATTTATTTTTTTACACTTTATGTTAACTTATTAACAATATTTCAACATTTTATGTTAACTTATCAACAAGTTATTAACATAACACTATAAAGATATGTTAAAATTTGTTAATAATGTTAGTAACTCTTTTTAGGTTAATAAATAAAAGAAAAAAATGTTTACAAATTGTTTGGAACTTGTTAATATAAATGTTAATAAATTATTTTGTTTTGACATTAAAAAAAGATGATTTATAATAATTGTGTAAGTGTGAAGAAAGGAGAAATTATGACTACAGAAGAGTTATGGAAAGAATTTTTATCACGGATAAGTAAACGAGTTTCTCCAATTACATATAATTGTCTTTTTAAAGATTTAAAATTGCATTCTTATAAAAACAGTAAATTTACTATAATAGTTCCTGATAGTAATAATAATGAATTGTATATACAAAATTTAAAAGATTCTTACAACATAATAGTTGAAGATATTGCTAATGATTTAACTAACGATACTTGTGAGATAGAATATATACTACAAAAAGATATAAAAAAATTAGATGAAGAAGAAGAAAAACAAGAAAGTAATAATGATCAAATAGAAAATATTACTAATTATAAATATAAAAGTAATTTTAATCCTAAGTACACTTTTGATACTTTTGTAGTGGGTGAATCAAATAAATTAGCATATGGAACTGCTTTATCTGTTGCACAAAATCCAGGAAAATTATATAATCCATATTTTATTTATGCTAAAAGTGGTCTTGGAAAAACACATTTAATGCATGCAATAGGTAATTACATAGTTACACATTCAGATAAGAGAGTTTTATATATAAGTTCTGAACAATTCATTAACGACTATGTTTCTATAGTAAATACTAGAAATAAAAATAATAACAATATTACTTATTTAGAGGCTTTTAGAGAAAAATATAGAAATGTTGATGTACTAATGATTGATGATATACAATTTTTAGAAAAAGCTACCAAAACACAAATTGAATTTACAAATACTTTTAATACATTATATGATAATGAAAAACAAATTATAATTGCATCAGATACTTCTATTAATGATTATAAATATTTAGAAGATAGATTAAAAACTAGATTTGGTTGGGGGTTAACGGAATCGATAAATCCTCCGGAATTTGAATTAAAAAAGAATATAATAAGAAAAAAAGTTATGCTTAATGATTTTCCACAACTAAATGAAGATGTAGTTGAATATATTGCTAATAATTGTGGAAGTGATATTAGAAATCTTGAAAATGCAGTAATTAGATTGGTTGCTTATAGAGTAACATTAAATATTAATGAAATTACTTTAGAGGTAGCACAAAATGCTTTAAGAGAGTATGTAGGACAAGTAATATATAGAACTAATTCTGTTTCCAAAATTATTGATGTAGTAGCTAAATATTATGGAATAGATTCTTCTATGATTAAAGGTAAAATGAGAAATAAAAATGTTGTTACAGCTAGATCTATTGCAATATACCTTAGTTGTTTAATGACTGATGAAAGTCAAGAAAGAATAGGATTAGAAATGGGGGGAAGAGATCACTCGACAATAATTTATTCAAGGGATAAAATTACTGAAGAATTAAAAGTTAATTTAAAATTACAAGAAGAAATAAAAATTTTAAAAGAAAAAATTTGTGAATAAATCAACCAGTTATCAACAAACTAACAAATATAAAAAAATAGAAAACCCTGTTAATAACTTAACATAAACTAGTTATCAACAATATCAACACTTAATAATAATATGATTTATATAAATAAGGAGGTAAAATTATGAAATTAATAATTGAAAAAAATATTTTAATGGAAGGAT
The DNA here is from genome assembly GCA_051872765.1 of Bacilli bacterium. Taxonomy (GTDB): domain Bacteria; phylum Bacillota_I; class Bacilli_A; order RF39; family UBA660; genus CAG-1000. The sequence continues at coordinate 22,196 of JBJEED010000091.1, forward strand.
TAAATGCAGTAAGTAGAGCTTTATCTACAAGAAATATAATACCTGTATTAAATTGTATCAAATTTGATTTACAAAATAATGGATTATATTTAACAGCAACAGATAATGATATAACAATTCAATATTATATTGATAAAAAAGATATAAAAAGTATTGAAGAAACAGGATGTTCTATTATTTATGGAAAAACATTATTAGAGGTTATTAGAAAATTACCTGAAACAGATATTTTAATAGAAAATTTTGAAAATAACGAAGTATCTTTTAAAACAAATAATTCTATATATAATTTTAATTGTTATATGGTTGAAGATTATCCAAACATTTCTTTAGAAGAAGGAAAAAATCCGATAAGTATATCAAGTAATAAATTTAAGGAAATAATTAATAAAACAACATTTGCTTGTTCATTACAAGAAAGTAACCCTGTATTAACAGGTGTAAATGTAAAAATTCAAGGAGATTTATTTGAATGTATTGCTACAGACTCATATAGAATTTCAAAGATTAATCTAAAATTAGATGAAATGTATATTGAAAATATAAATATCGTGATTCCAGCAAAAAATATAAATGAATTTGCAAAAATTATAAATTCTGATTCAAAAATGGAAATACATGTATTTAGTAATAAAGTTATATTTAAGTTAGATAATATTATTTTTCAATCATCATTATTGAATGGAAATTATCCACAACTTGAAAATATTTTTCCAAATGAGTTTGAATATAAAATAAAAGTAAATTTAAAAGATTTCTACAATACTTTAGATAGGGCATCATTATTAACTGGATCTAGTAAAAAATATATTATAGATGCAGAAATTAAAGATAATTATTTGAAATTAAAAGCATCAAGTGCAGAAATGGGTAAAGTAGAAGAAAAAATTAGTATAGAAAATTTAACTAATAATAATATATACATATCATTTAGTTCAAAATATGTGCTTGAATCATTGAAGATGTTTAGTAGTGAAGATATATATATATTATTAAATAGTGGTGTAAAACCATTTGTGTTAAAAGAAGTTGATAATGATAATTTTATTCAACTTGTATTTCCTATTCAAACTAATTAGTAATCATTTAGTAATATTTAAAAGAAAATGTAATAGTTTATTTAAAATAATTAATAAATTATTACATTTTTTATTGTGTAAAACAAATATATTGGAAAATTTTTCCTTTTCGACAAAAAATGACAAAATTCGACAAACGTAATATGTTAGTATAGCAATCAATTTTAAAGAAAGGGGGTATTATACAATGAAATATGAAATCAACTCAGATACTCAAGTAATCTTACCAATTAGTAAAGAGTGTACAAAGGTCATAGAACAGGGAGACGAATATATATTAAATATAGCTTGTCATGAAATATTAGAACATAGTTGTGAATATTTTGGTAGTTCATATGAAGGTAGAAAAGAAGGAACAAAGAAAATTTTAGGTATTACACATAAGGCTCCAATAATAATTGAAGAAAGTAGACAAATAATATTTTTTCCAACAACTTCACCAGATAATATTAACTGCGTATGGATTAATTTAGAAAAAATTGAAAAGTATTTTAAAACAGATACTAGAAAATCAGCAATTATTTTTAAAGACGGAACAACATTAGAATTTAATATATCTTATGGATCTTTAACAAATCAAATAATGAGAGCAACAAGATTAAAATATGTTTTAAATGAAAGATTAATAAAAAAAGAAGATAATAAATAAAATTATCTTTTTTTATAAGGAAATTTGTGGTATAATCTTATTAGTGAGTAGGAGTACTATTTAAATAAAAAATTCAAAAATTGGGGGTTAAAGAGGTTTAAAAATGAATATTACAAAAATTGAACTAAATAATTTTAGAAATTACAAGAAAAAAATTTTTGATAATTTTTCAAATTTAAATATTATTATTGGTAAAAATGGTATAGGTAAAACATCTATACTTGAAGCAATTTATTTAGGTAGTTTAGCTAAGTCTTTTAAAACTACATCTGAATTGTCCATAATTAAAACAGGAACAGATTATTTTAGAATAAAAATATATTATTTTGATGATGGACAAAAAAAGAATTTAGAGTTGTATTTAGATAAAAATGGCAAAAAATCAAAAATAAATTCAAAATTACAAAATAAATTAAGTTCTTTTATTTCTCAATATAGAATAATTTTACTTTCTCCAGATGAATTAAAATTAATTAAATCATCACCTAATATTAGAAGAAATTATTTAAATATACAAATATCACAGTTACATAAAGAATATCTTTATTATTTAAATAATTATAACGTGCTTATTAAAAATAAAAACGATTATTTGAAAAAACTATTAACTAATAGTACATTAGATACAAGATATTTAGATATATTAGATAAAAAAATAGTAGAAGAGGGAATAAAAATATATAATTATAGAAAAAAATATATAGATTCTATAAATAAATATATTAATTCAATTTTTAAAAACTATGTAAAAAATAATGAAATTGAATTAAATTACATATCTGACTATGAAATAAATGATAAAGATAAATTATTAAAAGAACTTAAAAGAAATAGAAGAAAAGAGATTAATATTGGTATGACTTCTTTTGGTATTCATAGGGATAATTTTGAATTTATGCATAATGGAAATAATTCTAAAGAATATAGTTCTCAAGGATTACAAAAATTAATAGTTTTAGCTATGAAATTGTCTGAAATAAAAATATTTATGGATGATTATCAAATAACTCCTATTTTATTACTTGATGATTTATTTAGTGAACTTGATGAAAAAAATAGAAATAATATTTTTAAATCATTAAATAAAGATATACAAATATTTATAACAACTACAGATTTAAAAAATATTAATAAAAATATTATAAAAAAAGCCAAAATATATGATTTAAATGAGAGGGTGTGATATTATGAATGAAGAATATGGCGTAAAAGATATACAAGTTTTAGAAGGATTAGAGGCAGTAAGAAAAAGACCTGGTATGTATATAGGAACTACTGATGTAAAAGGGTTACATCATTTAGTCTGGGAAATTGTAGATAATTCTATTGATGAGGCCTTAGCAGGTTATTGTAATAATATTGAAATAGTAATAAATAAAGATAATTCTATAACAGTAAAAGATAATGGTCGTGGTATTCCAGTTGGTATACATCCTCAAACCGGTATTTCTACAGTAGAAACAGTTTATACAGTGCTACATGCTGGTGGAAAATTTGGCGGTGGAGGATATAAAGTATCTGGTGGACTTCATGGTGTTGGTGCATCTGTTGTTAATGCATTATCAAAATGGGTAACTGTAACAGTATATAAGGATAGTAAAATATATGAAACAAAATTTGAGAATGGTGGAAAAACTGTTCAAAAATTAACAGAGATTGGTGAATGCGAAAAAAATAGAACTGGAACAATAGTAACATTTAAGCCAGATGCAGATATATTTGATACTGATATTTATGATTATGAAACATTAAAAACTAGAACAAGAGAATTAGCTTTTTTAAATAAAGGATTAAGACTTACATTAAGAGATGACAGAGATGAAGAAGATACACAAGGTGATATTTTCCTATATGAAGGTGGAATAAGTGAATATGTAAAATTTATTAATCAAGGAAAAACTGTTCTTCATGATAACGTAATACATTTAGAAGGAGAAAAAGATGGAATTCTGTTTGAGGTAGCACTTCAATATAATTCTGGGTATAATGAAAATATTTATTCTTTTGTAAATAACATTAATACTCATGATGGAGGAACTCATGAAGACGGAGTTAAAAGAGCTTTAGTAAGAGTAATAAATTCATATGCAAGAAAAAATAATATATTAAAAGATAAAGACGAAAATTTAAGAGAAGATGATGTTAAAGAAGGAATTACTATGATAGTTTCTTGTAAACATCCAAACCCTCAATTTGAAGGTCAAACAAAAGGTAGACTAGGTAATTCAGAAGTTAAGAATCTTGCAGATAGTGTTTTTGCAGAAGGATTTGAACAATTTTTACTAGAAAATCCAGAAAATGCTAAAATTATTATAAATAAAGCTATATTAGCTAGAAATGCTAGAATGGCTGCTAAAAAAGCAAGAGAAGCTACAAGAAAAAGTGATCTTACTACAACAAATTTTTTTGGTAAATTATCTGATTGTAAAAGTAAAGATCCAACAGTATCTGAAATATTTATTGTCGAGGGAGATTCTGCCGGTGGTTCAGCAAAAAAAGGTAGAGATTCAATGACACAAGCAATATTACCTTTAAGAGGTAAAATATTAAATGTTGAAAAAGCGAGACTTGATAGAGCACTTGGGAATGAAGAAATTAAAACTATTATAACCGCGTTTGGAACAGGAATTGGTGAATATTTTGATTTAAGTAAACTAAGATATGACAAAATAATAATTATGACCGATGCTGATGTTGATGGTGCTCACATTAGAGTATTATTATTAACATTATTTTATAGATTTTTTAAACCTATAGTACAAGCAGGACATATTTATGCCGCTCAACCACCATTATTTAGAATTATGCATGGTAAGACAAGAAAATATGCACTAGATGAAAAAGAAAAAGATGAATATTTAGCTTCATTACCTGAAAATGTTAGAGCTAGGGCTGAAATTGCACGTATGAAAGGTTTAGGTGAAATGGATGCTGAAGAATTAAATGAGACTACAATGGATATTAATAAAAGAGTTTTACGTAAAATAACAGTGGATGATTGTGTATTAGCTGACTCAATATTTGAAAAATTAATGGGCGATGAAGTAGAACCAAGACGTGCATTTATAGAAGAAAACGCAGAATTTGTTAAAAATTTAGATATATAGGAGGTTTATGATGGAAGAAGAGATGAAACAAGAAAATGAATTTAGTGGAAGTTTTCATGAAAGAGATAGTCATGCTGTAAATAATATTGTAGATGAAGTAAAAAGTTCATTTTTAGATTATTCTATGAGTGTTATAACATCTAGAGCTATTCCTGATTTAAGAGATGGATTAAAACCTGTACACAGAAGAATTTTATGGTCAATGTATGAAGAGGGAAATACACCTGATAAACCTCATAGAAAATCTGCAACAACTGTAGGTAATGTTATGGGACATTATCATCCACATGGTGATAGTTCTATTTATGAGGCTATGGTTCGTTTAGCTCAAGATTTTAATCAAAGATATATGTTAGTAGATGGACATGGAAACTTTGGTAATATAGAAGGAGATGGAGCAGCAGCTTATCGTTATACAGAAGCAAGACTTGCTAAGATATCATTAGAATTATTAAGAGATATTAATAAAGATACAGTTGATATGGACGATAACTTTGATGTTACTAGAAAAGAACCTAAAGTTTTACCATCTAGATTTCCAAATATATTAGTAAATGGTTCTTTAGGTATAGCAGTTGGTATGGCAACAAACATACCACCTCATAATTTAGGTGAAGTAATTGATGGATGCATAGCATATATCGATAATCCTGATATTGATACTTTAGGTTTAATGCAATATATAAAAGGTCCAGATTTTCCCACAGGAGGAATTATTCTTGGAAACTCCGGTATAAAGAAAGCATATGACACGGGAAGAGGTAGTATTACTATTAGGAGCAAGGCTAGTATTGAAGAAATACATGGTCATAATTGTATAGTAATTACCGAAGTACCTTATGGTGTTAATACTTTAGAATTAAAAAATAAAGTAGCTGAATTAGTCCATAATAAAATAATAGATGGAATAACAGATTACCATACTGACTTAAAAGATGGAATTAAGATTACAATTACTCTAAAAAAAGACGCAAATCCTCAAGTAGTATTAAATAATTTATATAAACATACATCTTTTCAAATTAATTATGGAATAATATTCTTAATGTTAGATGGTCTTACTCCAAAAACATTAGGTTTAAAAGACATAATTTCTAAGTATATTGATCATCAAAAAGTGGTTATTATAAGAAGAACAAAATTCGATTTAGCAAAAGATGAGAGAAGAGTACATATTTTAAATGGATATAAAATAGCTCAAGATAATATTGATGAGGTAATTAAAATTATTAAATCTGCTAAAACAGATGAAATAGCTAAAACTAATTTAATGAATCGATTTGGTTTAGATACTATACAAGCTGAAGCAATATTGGAATTAAAACTAAGACGTTTAACTGGATTAGAAAGAGATAAAATAGAAGCAGAATTAGCAGAATTATTAAAAGAAATAGAAGAATTAAAATCTATTTTACAATCAGAACAAAAAGTTTTAGATATTATTAAAAAAGAAATGCTTGAAATTAGAAACAAATATAGTGATGATAGAAGAACTACAATAGATATGACAGCAGTAGAATACATAGAAGATGAAGCATTAATTCCTCAGGAAGAAGTAATGATTACTTTAACAAATAAAAATTATATTAAGAGAATTGCCAAAAATACTTATAAGTCTCAAAATCGTGGAGGTGTTGGCATAAAGGGTATAACAACAACAGAAGAGGATTTTGTTGAACATTTAATTTCTGTTAATACACATGATTATATTTTATTCTTCAGTAATAAAGGTAAAGTTTATAGACTAAAAGGTTATAATGTACCAGAATATTCAAGAGCAGGTAAAGGATTACCAATTATCAATCTATTACAATTAGAAAAAGATGAAAGAATTAATGCTATGGTTAAGGTAAATAACGAAGATATAAACAAATGTTTGCTTTTGAGTACTAAAAATGGTTTGGTTAAAAGAACAAAATATGAAGACTATATTAATATAAGACAAACAGGTAAAATAGCAATTACATTAAAAGATGATGATGAATTAATTTCTGCTAAAGTAACTGAAGGAGATAGTCAAATTCTAATGTGTTCATCAAATGGTAGAATGGTTAGATTTAATGAAAATGAAATTAGAATTATGGGTAGGACAGCTTCTGGAGTTAGAGGCATAAACTTGAATGGTGATATTTGTGTTGGTACAGAAATATCTAAACCAGGAAATCTATTATTAGTAGTAACTGAAAATGGATATGGTAAAAAAACTGAAATAGAAGAATATAGAGAAACAAAGCGTGGCAGTAAAGGTGTAAAGACAATAAATTTATCTGAAAAAAATGGTAAAGTAGTAGGTTTCAAGTCAACTCAAAACGATAAAGACGTAATGATTATTACAAAGAATGGTATAATAATTAGAATGGATGTTAATTCTATTTCACAAATGGGAAGAGTAACAAAAGGAGTTAAATTAATTAATCTTAAAGATAATAATAAAGTTGCTTCTATTTCAATTGTTGATAAAGAGATAGTAGAAGAAGTTGAAGAAAATGCAGAATAGCATTTTCTTTTTTATATCATAATGTTTTATAAAGATATTTATTATATATATTTTATATATATTTGCAAATATATGGTGTAAAATAAACAATTATATAAATGAATCTATATATGTATATATTGGGTAGTTATTTTAGATATATTAATTTTCTAATTAAGCTACAATAATGATATTTAAATAATACAAGATTAATAATCAAATATAAATAATTATAGTATTGTATCAATGTATTGAGTATTATTAACTTAACTAATTTTTAATAACACATATTTTAAAATTAATTAATAAATTGCAAAAATTATTTCCCGGGAAATAATTTTTGATAATATTTAGATAAAGTCTAAGCTATGTTTCACATGAAACATAGCTATTTTAATAATATTAAAATTAAATATGTGTTAGTATATATATTAATTTAAAATATTATAATAATATAATTTCATATTTTAATGTTTCACATGAAACATTATATAAATTAACTTTTTTTAATAATTATATAAATTATTTCCCGGGAAATAATTTTTGCATAATATTTAAATAAAGTCTAAGATATGTTTCACATGAAACATATATAAATATTTACTTAAATAACTATTAAAATATTAGTTATAAATAAAAATAAGTATGATTGAAAAGTAATATGTAATATTTTATAAATAAAATACATATTTAAGTTTCATGTGAAACATAAAACTTAAATAGAAAAAAATAAAATTGTTTATCAATTAATATGTTTCATGTGAAACATATATTTTAAAAAAAATAATGATTGATTTTTTTTAAAATATAGTGTAATATATATGCGTGCAACGAAAATGGTTTGAACCAGGTCAGAATCGGAAGATAGCAGCCTTAAAAAGCAAATTCGTGTGCACTTTTTTTATTAGGAGATATTATGAATGAAATATTTATAAATAAATTAATTAAATTAAATCAAAAGGCATTAAAAAATAATGATGTTCCTGTATCTTGTTTAATAAGTAAAAATAATGAAATAGTTTCTTATGCATATAATAAAAAAATAAAAAATAATGATCCTTTTGCGCACGCAGAAATATTAGCTATAAGAAAAGCAGCAAAAAAATTAAAAACATATAATTTAAGTGATTGTGAAATATATGTATCTTTATATCCTTGTAAAATGTGTCAAGAAGTAATAAACGAAGCAAGAATAAAAAAAGTGTATTATGTTTTAAATAAAAATAAAGATATAGTAAACACTACAAAATATATTAAAATAAAAACAGATCAAGAAATAAAATTCAGTAAAGAGTTAAGTGAATTTTTTCATGATAAAAGATAGTTAATTTATTATTAATTTGGTATAATTAATTTGGAGGAAATTATGACATATATATCACTTTATCGAAAATATAGACCAAAAAAGTTTTCAGAAGTAGTTGGTCAAGATGTAATAATTAAAATTATTAAAAATAGCATTAAAAATAATAAAATAAATCATGCTTACATATTTAGTGGTCCAAGAGGTACTGGAAAGACAACAATCGCAAAAATATTTGCTCGAGCTGTAAATTGTTTGAATTTTAAAGATGATATTTGTGAAAAATGTGATAATTGTAAAAATGAAAATAATAATGAAATAGATATAATTGAAATTGATGCTGCTAGTAATAATGGAGTTGATGAAATAAGAGAAATAAGAAATAGTGTAAAATATTTACCATCAAGTCTAAAATATAAAGTATATATAGTTGATGAGGTACATATGTTATCTTCAAGTGCATTTAATGCACTATTGAAAACTCTTGAGGAACCACCAAGCCATGTAATATTTATATTAGCAACAACTGAATTTAATAAGATTCCCGCCACTGTGGTTTCAAGGTGTCAAAAGTTTGATTTTAAAAAAATTAATAATAAAACAATTATAGAAAGATTAAAATATATTTTAAAAGAAGAACATAAAAATGTAAGTGAAGATGTATTAAATTTAATAGCTAAATTAAGTGATGGAGGATTAAGAGATTCAATTAATTTATTAGATCAAATTCTTTCAATTAATGAAGAAAATGTTACTACTGATCAGGTATATAATTTAATTGGAGAATTGAGTGATATAGAAATTTCTAAATTATTAGAAACAATAACAAATGGAAATGTTAAAGAACTTTTAAATAGTGTTAATAAATATATAGATGAAGGAAAAAATTTAATTAGTATTGTTAATAAATTAGAAATATTAATAAGAAATATATTAATATATAATTCAACAGATAATTATTTTGATGCTGAATATGAAAATATTTTATCTAAATTTAATAAAATTGATATAAATAAAATATTTGAATTATCTAAAAATTTATTTGAATTAAATAATGAGTTAAAAAAAACCAATAATCAAAAGATATTAATTGAAATATATTTTATTAAAACTACTTTATTATTTACAAATCAGTCAAATTATAAAACAAATGTTTGCCAAAATAGTGAAAATTTCACTAAAGATACTAATAGTAATGATGAATCTAATAACTATTCTTTATCCGACAATGATAAAAAAATAAATATTAATAATGCTTTGTCTGGTGCAAGTAAAGAACTAAAAAAAGATTTTATTAGTAAATTTAAAATTGTTGAAGAATATGTATCAAGTAAAGATTATAATTCAATTAGTAATTTATTACTTAAATCAACTCCAGAGGTAGTATCAGATAAAAATATATTATTTACTTTTAAAAATAATTTTGAGGTAGTATTATTTGATAAAAATATAGAAGATATTCAAAAATTTATAAATATGTTGTATAATAAAAAATATGTAGTTGTTGCAGTTAGTTCTGAACAATGGATTGATATCAGAGATGAATATATTAAAAATATAAGATCAGGCGTTAAATATCAATATATTGAAGAACAACCTAAACAAAAAAAAACTACAAAAAACACAGTGTTACAAGATAGTGTAGAAGATATATTTGGGAATGATTACACTACAATTTAGGAGGAAAAAATATGAATATACAAGCAATGATGGCTCAAGCAAGAAAGTTACAAACACAATTAGAAAAAACTACAAAAGAAATAGATGAAACAATATACAAATATGAGAATGAAAATATATTGGTAGAAGCTTATGGTAGTAACAAAATTAAAAAAATAAATATTAAAAATAGTGATGTATTAGAAGATTCCGAAATGTTAGAAGATATTTTATTAGTAGCTGTTAATGATGTTTTAAAGCAAATTATAGATGATAAAAATAAAAAATTAGGTAAATACACTAATGGTCTTGGAGGATTATTCTAAAAAATGCCATTACCAAAAAGTTTTACACAATTAATTAATAATTTATCAATATTACCTGGTGTTGGTGAAAAAACTGCAGAAAGGTATGCATATGCTTTATATCAAAAAGATAAAGATGAAGTGGAAAATTTAGCAGATTCTTTAATTAATTTTAAAAAAACAATTAGAAATTGTGAAATTTGTGGATGTTTGAGTGACGAAAATATATGTGATATATGTTCTGATGAAAGTAGAGATAGAACAACTATATGTATAGTTGAAGATTCTAAGAGTGTATTTTTTATAGAAAAAACAAAAAAATATAATGGTTGTTTTCATGTACTTAATGGTTTGATATCTCCAATTGACGGTATTAATCCAGAAGATCTTAACATACATACATTGTTAAATAGAATAGAAAATGAAGTAAAAGAAGTAATTTTTGCTTTAAATCCTTCTATTGAAGGAGAAGTGACTTCTTTATATATACAAAAATTATTGGAAAAGTATAATTTGAAAATTTCAAGATTATCATATGGAATACCTATGGGTGGTGAGATAGAATATCTTGATCCATTAATGATTTCAAAAGCATTAGAAGATAGAAAAGTAATATCATAAAAAACTCTCTCATATTTTTTTATGAGGGAGTTTTATGTATATAATAAAAAAATTAGTATGTACTTTATGTTTACTATATTCTTTAAATTTAATATTAAGTTCTGTTGGTAAGATAGTACCAATAAATATTTATACGATAATAATAGTATATCTTTTTGACTTTTTTGGAATATTGGCTATAATATATTTGAAATACTTTAATTAATATTATTAATTATTTGGAGGAATTGTGAATAATTTATACCACTATTTTGAAAAAATATATGAAAAAGGAAAACTATCACATGCATTTCTAATAGGAAATGTATCTTTAAGTGAAATAAAGCCAGTACTATTAAAAATATTTAATGATTTTATATTAAAAAGTAAAAATAATGTAGATAGTAATCCTAATATATACTTTTTAGAAGAAAAAAATGGTATAATAAAAAAAGATGATATAAGGAATTTATTAAAAAATTTAACAACTACGTCACAATTTGATGGATCAAAAATCTATGTAATAGATAAATGTGAAAATTTGAATGATTTTTCATATAATGCCTTATTAAAAACATTAGAAGAACCTGCTGAAAATATTTATGCATTTTTATTAACAACAAATATAGATGCGGTTAAAACCACTATTGCTAGCAGATGTCAAAAAATATTTATTTCTTCTTATATTGATATTAAATATGAAGATAGTTGCATAGATATTGCAAATTCTTTAATTGAAAGTATAGAAAAAATTGGAGTAGACTCTATAACGTCGTCTTCTAAAATATATAAGTTAATTGAAGATAGAGATTCACTAGTTAATATTTTAAAATATATGTTAAATAAATATATGGAAGCATTAAATGATATAGTTAATAGTGATTCTATAAGTAATTATTTACTAGAAAATAATGATATTAATAGTTTAATAAGCAAAATATTAGTTATTAATGATAGTATAAATAGAATAGAGTTTAATTTAAATAAAAATATGTGTATAGATAGATTAATTATAGAAATGGGAAGATGTAATATATGAAAACAATTGGAGTAGAATTTAAAAAAGGTGGAAAACAATATACATTTTATGATAATGATTTAGAATTATCCATAAGTGATAATGTTATAGTAGAAACTGAAAGAGGATTACAGTTTGGTACAGTAGCATCTATATATGTCAAGGATGATAATAAAGAACACAGTAAAGTGGTTAAAAAAGCTGATAGTGATGATGAAAAGCAGCATTTAAATAACATTAAGAGTGCTTTAAAAGCAATAGATAAAGCACAATCTTTAGCAAACAAATTAGAACTTGATATGAAATTTTTAGATGCATATTATACTTTTGATAAGAAACAATTGGTATTTCAATTTTTAGCTGATAATAGAATTGATTTTAGAGAATTAGCAAAATCATTAGCTTCAATATATAAAACAAGAATAGAGTTAAGACAAGTAGGTGTAAGAGATAAAGCAAAGGAAATATCTGGAATAGGCCCATGTGGAAGAAAATTATGTTGTTCATCATTCTTGAATGATTTAGATTCAGTTGGAATAGCACAAGTAAAGAATCAAAATATAGCATTAAATCCACAAAAGATAAATGGTTTGTGTGGTAGACTTCTTTGTTGTTTAAAATATGAGGATGATTTATATACAGAGTATAGAAAATATTTACCAGAAGTTGGAGATAAAGTTAAAGTAAATGGAGAAGATGCTACAGTTATATCTTTAGATATTCCTAGAAGAAAATATATAGCATTGATGGAAAACGATAATACGAAAGTAGAAGTGGATGTATCAAAAAAGAATGAAAAACGAGAAAAAAGAAGTAATAAATGATTTAGTATACTATGATAATTTAAAAATAATACAAAACTCTGATTATTTTAATTTTAGTTTAGATAGTGTATTATTACCAAATTTTGCCATAATTACTCCAAATACCAGAAATATTTTAGATTTATGTACTGGAAATGCACCTATACCCTTAATTTTTTCAAAAAAAACAAAGGCTAATATAATAGGTATAGAATTACAAAAAGAAATATATGATCTTGCTATTAGGTCAGTGTCTATAAATAATTTAGAAAGCCAAATTAGAATAATAAATATGGATGCAAATGAAGTAATAAATAAATATGAGACTGATACTTTCGATTTAATAACATGTAATCCTCCATATTTTAAATATAATAAAAATAGTATAATAAATGATAATTATATAAAAACATTAGCAAGACATGAGGTTTCATTTAAATTAGATGATTTATTTAAAATATCTAAAAAATTATTAAAAAATGGTGGTTCAGTTTGTTTAATTCATAGAACAGATCGATTAATGGATATAATTATTAGTATGAAAAAAAATAACATTGAACCAAAAAGAATTAGATTTATATATCCAAAAGTTGGTGCTGAATCTAATTTAGTATTAATAGACGGACATAAAAATGGTAAAAGTGGATTAAAAATATTACCACCATTATATGTACATAATGACAATAGTGAATATACAGAAGAAATACTTAAAATGTTTGGAAAATAAAGAAAGGATATAAAAATATATTGTGGGTAAAATATGATACAAAGAAGTTATGAAAAAAGTAAATTTGGAAATTTATATTTAGTTCCAACTCCTATTGGTAATTTAGATGATATCACAATAAGGGCAAAAAATATCTTAAATGAATGCGATATAGTATATGCTGAGGATAGTAGAGAAACATTAAAATTATTAAAAATGTTAAATATAAATAAGAAAGTAGAAAGTTGTCACAAATATAGTGAGATGACTCATAAAGATAAAATAATTTCTATATTAAAAGATGGAAAAAATATAGCATATGTTACAGATAGAGGAACACCATTAATTAGTGATCCTGGAAATGTTATAGTAGACTATGCTATTGAAAATAATATTAATGTTATTGCTTTACCTGGCCCAAATGCTTTATTACCTGCAATTAATATGTCTGGAATAAGTAATCAAAGATTCTTATTTTATGGTTTTTTGAACAAGAAAAAAACATATGCAAAAAAAGAATTAATTGATTTAAAAGAAATCAAACATACATTAATTTTTTATGAGGCTCCTCATAGAATTAAAGATACTCTATCTTTGATGTTAGAAGTATTAGGTAATAGAAAAATAGCCTTAGTTAGAGAAATATCTAAATTATATGAAGAAGTAATAAGAGATAATATAGAAAATGTTATTAAATTGTGTGATAATATAAAAGGAGAAATTGTTATTATTGTTCAAGGGTCAACAAATAGTGAAGATAATAATAATTATGAAGAAATGATAAATAACTTAATTTCTTCTGGTTATACAAAAAGAGATGCTATTAGGGAAATAGCTGAAAGATATAATATTAGTAAAAATAAATTATATAATGAATTTAAATAGTGATAAGAATATAAAGGAAAAAGGGTGTATTATATGAAGTTAATAGTAGGTTTGGGTAATCCTGGTAATAATTATACTAATACTAGACATAATTGTGGATTTAGAGCAATTGATTTTTATGCTAAAAAGAATTCATTAACTTTTAAAAATAAATATAATGGTGAATATTGTGAAAATATTATTAATGGTGAAAAAATAATACTATTAAAGCCTCAAACTTTTATGAATTTATCTGGTGAATGTGTTGTTAAATTTTTTAATTATTATAATTTGGAACTTAAGGATGTACTAATAATATATGATGAAGTAGATTTAGAAGTAGGTAGTTTTAAAATTAAAAGAGGTGGTAGAGATAATGGCCACAATGGAATAAAAAATATAATTAATCAATTAAAAAGTGAAGATGTTTATAGATTAAAAATAGGTATATCTAAAAATAAAAATATACCTAGGATGGATTATGTGCTTGGAAAATTTAGTGATGAAGATAATAAAAAATTAAATAAATTATTTGATATAACTTCAAAAATAATTGAAGATTTTTCTTACATGACAATAGACGAACTTATGCAAAAATATAATGGTAATTCAAATGAATAAATATTTATGTTTAGAATTATTTGATTTTGATATTTATAAATATAAAAAAATATCAATAAATAAAAATGAAATATATAATCAATTATTGTTATATATCTTTTTTAAATCTAATAAAGATATGTTATTAGTTATACCAACTTTAAATGAGGCTACTGATGTATATAATTCATTAAAAAATTATATTGATAATGTATATTTATTTCCTGAAGATGATATTATAACTAAAAAAGCAATAGCATCTTCTCCTGAACTTTTATTTATGAGAGCAAATCTTTTAAATAGGCTGAATGATGAAAATAATAAAATAATAATAGTTCACTTAAATAGTTTCATTAAAAAATTACCTAGTAAGAGTGTATTTAAAAATAATAAAATAAAATTAAATATTGGTGATAAGATAAATAGAGATGAATTAATCAATAAACTAAATATGAATGGTTATAAAAGAGAAAGTGCTGTATATGATGTATCAGATTACGCAGTCAGAGGTTTTGTAATTGATGTATTTCCAATAGAAGAAAAAAATCCAATACGAATAGAATTTTTTGATAATGAGATAGAAAATATAAGATATTTTGATCCTTTAACTCAAAAATCAATTGAAAATATAAATAGTATTGATATAGGTATTATAAAAGATGATTTTGCAGATAACACTTCATCTATTAGAGAGTATTTAAATGATAGTATTACTATATTTAGTGATTATAATCAACTTATTGAACAAGAAAAAATGAATTTACCGCAAATTAAATATTTGAATCTTGAGAAAGAATTATTTAAAGTTAAGGATTTAATAAATGAAGATGATATTTTTATTGATACAATTAATAATAAAAATTTTGATTTAAATATAGAGGCAAAAAGTATTGATAAATATGATTATAATAAAGAAAAATTTGTTATGGA
Source organism: Bacilli bacterium (assembly GCA_051872765.1). Lineage (GTDB taxonomy): Bacteria > Bacillota_I > Bacilli_A > RF39 > UBA660 > CAG-1000. The sequence continues at coordinate 38,295 of JBJEED010000091.1, forward strand.
TATTAAAAATAATAATGGTTTTTTATGTACTACAAATAAATTGTTAATTAATGAAATTAAAAATATTGATAAATCTATCAAAATATTAGATTATACACTTAATAATGGATTTGTGTATAAAAATTCTTATTATTTTTCAGAATTTGATTTATATAATGGATATTCAAATAAAAATAAAGTAAAAGAAACGACATATGGAAATAAAATAATGTCAATAGATAGTATAAATATTGGAGATTATGTTGTACACAGAAAGTCAGGAATAGGAATATATAAGGGTATTACTACTATTGAAAAAAATGGTATGAAAATGGATTATTTATTAATTCAATATAAAGGTAATGATAAACTATATTTACCAGTAGAAGATATATCTAAATTATATAAGTATTCTTCTAAAGAAGGAGTAAAGCCTACAATTAATAAATTAAATAGTGTTGAATGGACAAAAACTAAACTTAGAATAAAAGATCGTATTAAGAATATAACAGGAGAATTACTTAAAATATATAAAGAAAGAAATAAAGCAACAATTAAACCTTTTGAAAAAGATGATGAAAGTCAAATGATATTTGAATCTGAATTTGAATATGATGAAACTGTTGATCAATTAAAAGCAATAGAAGAGATTAAAAGAGATCTTGAAAAACCAAGGCCAATGGAAAGATTACTATGTGGTGATGTTGGCTATGGAAAAACTGAAGTTGTATTTAGAGCAATGTATAAAGCAGTAATTAATGGTAAACAAGTAGCATATCTATGTCCGACAACTCTTTTGTCACATCAACAATATGATTCTGCTATAAAAAGATTTAAGAATTATGGTATAAATATAGATTTGATAAATAGACATTTTACTAACAAACAAATTCAATTAAAATTAAATAGGTTAAAAGAAGGTAAGATAGATATAATATTTGGTACTCATAGACTTTTAAGTAATGATGTTGAGTTTAAAGATTTAGGACTTTTAGTAATTGACGAAGAACATAGATTTGGAGTTGAGCAAAAAGAGAAAATGAAAAAAATTAAGTCTAATGTCCATGTATTATCAATTTCTGCAACTCCTATACCAAGATCTTTACAAATGTCTTTAGTGGGCATTAGAGATTTATCGTTGATTGAAAGTGCACCTAAAAATAGATTTCCAGTTCAAACATATGTTATAGAATATAATGAAATGCTATTAAGAGAAGTAATATTAAAAGAAATGTCTAGAAATGGTCAATCATTTATTTTATATAACAATATCACTAATATGGAAAATCTTGTAAATAAATATAAAAAACTTATACCAGAAGCTAGAATCTGTTATGCACATGGAAAAATGACTAAAAACCAAATGCAAGATATTATATATGATTTTACTAATAAGAAATACGATGTTCTTGTAAGTACAACTATTATTGAAAATGGTATTGATATACCAAATGCAAATACTATTGTTGTAATTGATAGTGATAGATTTGGTTTAAGTCAATTATATCAAATTAGGGGTCGTGTAGGTAGGAGTGATAAGATTGCTTATGCTTATTTAATGTATAAAAAAGTTCTTACAGGTACTGCTTTAAAGAGGCTTGAAGCAATCAAAGAATTTACTGAACTTGGAAGTGGTTATAAAATATCTATGCGTGATTTAGCAATAAGGGGTGCTGGTGATATTCTTGGTAAAGAACAGGCTGGGTTTATTGATTCAGTTGGAGTAAATATGTATTTAGATTTAATCAATGAAGAGGTAAATGGTATAGATTTAGATAGTGAGGAAGATAAAGAAGCAATTCCAATTAATGTAGAAACTCATATTGGTAGTGAGTATACAGATGAGAGTAACATAGTTATAGAATTACATAAAAAAATTAATGGTATAACTAATAAAAAAGAACTAAATGAAGTTTTATCTGAAATAAGAGATAGATTTGGAATGACAAATCATTCTCTAGAAATATACGCTCATGAAAAATATCTAGAAAAATTAATTATGATTACTATGGTAAAAGTATTAATTAATGATAATTTAAAAGTTGTATTAAAATTAAAAAGAGAAGTATATGAACAATTAAATATAGAAAATTTATTTTATGAAACAACTAAAATAAGTAATAAGTTTAATTTTCAGTATAAAAATGATTCAATATTAATTACTTTACTTAAGGCTAGTTTACAAAAAAATTATATATATTATTTAGAAGAATTATTAGAACTTATTTATAATATGAAATTTAAAGTATAAAAAATAATAAAATATTCACACTATAAATAGGGTGAATAAATGAAGAATACTGGTATAGTAAGAAAGATAGATGAGCTTGGAAGAATTGTACTTCCAAAAGAATTAAGAAAAAGCTTAAATATTGCGACTGGAGATGACTTTCAAATCACATTGGATGATGAAAAAATAATTTTAGAGCGATACTCTAAATTAAAAAACTACAATGATGAGTTAATTAAAATAACTAATTGTTTCTCATCTATACTTAATTATAAAATATATATAGTTGTAAACAATAAAGCACTTGGAATTAATGATGAAGTAAACTCTGGTGTTATGAAAATTATACAAGAGAGAAAGTTTTTTGTAAATGATCATGAAGAAAGATTAAACATTTTAATGAATACAATTGATGAAGGAAAGTCAGTTATACAACCTATTGTTATAGATAGTGATTTACTTGGAGCAATAATAATAGTTGGAAAAGATAAAATAGAGAACATAGTTAATACTTCTAAAATTATTAATAATATAATAAAATCAAATATATTAAATTAGAATAACATTCGTTTATTCTTTTTTATTATCAAAATAAATAATTGAAAAAAATATTAGATTAATGTATATTATAAAAAGATTGCTTAAAAGGAGGTATATGAATGATAGATAGTCATGCACATATATTAAGTGAATATTATGAAGATATAGATTCATTAATTAAAGAACTTAAAAGTAAAAAAATATCAAAAGTTATTAATTGCGCTAGTGGTTTTAAAGATATAGATGAAATATTAAATTTATCAAAAAAATATAATGGATTTTTATATCCAGCGATAGGAATTCATCCAGAAAATGTAAATGATTTAGATAATATAGAAAAATTAGAAGATTTAATTAAAAATAATGAAATAATAGCAATAGGGGAAATTGGTCTTGATTATTATTGGACTAAAGATAATAAAGAATTACAAAAAGAATTATTTATCAAGCAACTAGATTTAGCAGAAAAGTATAATTTACCTATAATTGTTCATATTAGAGATAGTATAGGTGATTGTTATGATATATTAAAGACAAGAAAGTTAAAAGGAATCATTCATTGTTATAGTGGAAGTTATGAAATGGCAATTAATTTTATAAAGTTAGGATATAAATTAGGCATTGGTGGTGTATTAACATTTAAAAATTCCAAGTTAGGAGAATTAATAGAAAAAATAGGGATAAATGATTTAGTATTAGAAACTGATAGTCCATACTTATCTCCAGAACCTTTTAGAGGTAAACAAAATAATCCTTATAATGTCTATTATGTTTTAAATAAGCTTTCTCTAATAACTGGGATTGATAATAAAAAAATATTAGAAGTGACTAATAATAATATTACTTCAATTTTTGACATTTAAAAGTACTTATTATATAATCTCATTAGGAGATGTATTGTAGTGAAGGAATATATAAGAACAAAAATATTTCAAACTGTTCAAACAATTGTCGTTATAGTGATTGTTTTTTTTACTTTTACAACTTCATCTATTGATACAACTAGTTTAGCTGTTGCATTTAATTTTAACTTATCTAATTATGTAGATAAAGATAAAATTGAGAAAACTCAATTAGAGTTATATAAAGAAGGGCTTTATAATCCATTATTCTCTTTTACCGGAGATTTAACTGGTTATGTAGGAGACTGTCCATTATGTTCTGGATATCTTGCTTGTCCTCCTAATACAAATGTATTAAAAGAAGGGATATATTATAATGATGCAACATATGGAAATGTAAGAATAGTTGCTAGTAGTAAAAATTATCCTTGTGGAACTATATTAGAATTTGAAGTTGGAAAAATATCTAACGAACCAATTATAGCAATAGTGTTAGATAGAGGTGTTGGTGGTAATGATATAGACTTATTAACGGATTCACAAGATTATGCAATTAAAACAATAGGGAGAGTAAAAAATCAGGAATTTAAAGTACTTAGAGAAGGATGGAAGAGATGAAGAGTTTTAATTATAAAAAATCATTAGGACAAAATTTCTTAAAAGATAAAAATATTATTAAAAAAATATCTGATAATATTAATCCTAATGAGAATGATTTAATTGTTGAAATTGGTCCAGGAGCAGGTGCATTAACGAAAGAACTTGTAAAAAAGGATTGTGATATCATATGTTTTGAAATAGATGAACGTTTAAAAGAAATATTAGAATCAATTGATTCAGATAGAATTAATATATTCTTTAAAGATTTTTTGAAAGTAAATTTAAGTGAATATGTAGATACAAAAAAATACAATCATATTTATTTTGTAGGAAACTTACCTTATTATATAACAACGGCAATTATAAATAAGATAATTAGTGAATCTGATCCTTATGAAATAATTATAATGGTTCAAAAAGAAGTAGGAGAAAGATTTTCTTCAAGTCCAAATTCAAAAAACTATAACTCATTGTCAGTTTTCTTACAATATAATTTTGATATAAAAAAAATAGTAAATGTTCCTAAGCAAAGTTTTACACCGGTACCTAAAGTAGATAGCATGGTTATAAAATTAAAAAAGAATAAAAAGTATATAGTTAATGATGAAGAATATTTTTATAAATTTGTAAAGGATGCATTTACTCAAAAAAGAAAAAATTTAAGAAATAATCTCAAGAATTATGATTTAAATAAGCTGGATATTATATTAAAATCTATTGGTAAAGATTTATCATATAGAGCAGAGGCTATATCTGTTGATGAGTTTGTTAAAATAGTAAATGAATTGAAATAAATCAATTCTTTTTTTATGTAAATGCATAAAAAATCTAATAATAAAAAAGTAAATGATTTTAAAATTCAATATTGTATTTTAATTTAAAATTTTGTATACTAATATAGAGAATACTATAAAGGGAAGTGGTTTATGTGATAGACTCATATTTTGCAAGTATTGGATTTACATTAAGTGGTTTATTATTTATGCTTACAGTATTTGTAATGTTTGTATCAAAAAAGAAAGAAAATAATGAAGAAAGTCGAATATTTTTTTATCTATTAATAATTACAATATTACTATTATTTTTAGAGTTTGCAACTAGTTATACAATTTCCAAAATAGATGAGTTAACATTATTAAATACTATTTTAGGCAGATTATATATCGTTCTTATATATCTTTGGGCAGGAGGATTTTTATTATATATTACAACCTTACTACTTAATAATGAAGAAAAATATAAAAATAAAAATAAGAAAAAGTTTTTTACTATTTATATAATCGTATCTATTATTGTAGCAATTCTTATGTCTATTATATTTAAAGTAGAGTATTCTAATGGTATGAATGGAACACCTTATGTTATAGGTGGAACAGCTATCACTATATTAAATATATTAATTATTTTTGGAGGATTTTTATTAATAACAATTTTATCAAGTTATAAAAATATTATAAAGAATATTTGGATGACTCCTATTTATATAATAATATTGGCTTTTATATTGATTACTTTACTTCAAACATTCTTTAATTATCAAATAAATGATACAGTATTATTTTTCTCGCTAATAATTGAAACTTTATATTTTACAATTGAAAGTCAAGATAATAAATTATTAGAAGAATATAAAAAATCAAAAGAAGATGCAGAAATAGCTAATAAAGCAAAAACAGAGTTTTTGATTAATATGTCACATGAAATCAGAACCCCAATGAATACAATTTTAGGATTTAGTGAATCTTTATTAAAAGATCCTGTACTTGTTGAAGAGACAGTTAAGAATGATTTAAAAAGTATTAATTCTGCAAGTTCAACTTTAATGGACTTAATTAACAATATATTAGATATATCAAGACTTGAAGCTGGTGAAGAAGTATTAAATGATTCTGAGTATAATTTAGAGACATTAATATTTGAAATTAATAGTTTAATTCCAGCAAAGATAGAAAAAGAAGAATTAAAATTTACTATTGAAATTAATGAAAGTATACCTAAAGGTTATTATGGTGATGCTTACAAATTAATTAAGATTTTATGCTATGTATTAAGAAATGCAATTGATTATACCAATTATGGAGAAATTAAACTTAATGTTGATGGTAAAAAAGTAGATGCACAAAACTTTGAATTTTGTTTCTTAGTTTCAAATACAGGTCATGCAATGACTCAAGAAAGTTTCAATATGGATTTTGCGGATTATGTAAAAATTGAAAATGCATCACAAAAAAATAATGTAAAAACTATTAATCTTGGGTTAATTATAGCAAAACAATTAACTGAGTTAATGGGCGGTGAAATTGAATTTGTTAATGAAAGAGGACATGGAACTAGATACTTTATTAGAATAAAGCAAAAAATAACTAATGAAGAAAAAATAGGAAATATATTTGAAAGTAATGCTGGACATGTTTCTAGTAGTAGAGATATATTAAATTGTGAAGGTAAGAAAGTTTTAATAGTTGATGATAGTGAAATAAATTTAAAACTAGCATCAAGGTATATGAGTCAATTTAATTTTACTGTTACTACTGCGACAAATGGAAAAGATTGTGTTGAATATATTAAAAATAATAATTATGATATAGTATTTATAGATCATATGATGCCAGATATGGATGGTGTTCAAACTGTTAAAGCTATGGAAGCAACTGGTAAAAAATTGCCACCAATAATTGCTCTAACAGCAAATGGATATAAAGGTCTAAAAGAAAGATTTGTTTCAGAAGGTTTCACAGATTATCTTCAAAAACCACTTAATTTTAGAGATTTAAATAAATTAATCAATAGAATATTTGGTCAAAATGGTAATTAGGAAGGGAGTGAAATTAAGATGACATTTGAATTAATATTAACTGAAGGTACAGTTGCATTTATACTATTATTATTAATGATGTATTTTAAAAAACAAACCTTCAAAAACTTAAAGACATTTATGTTTAAATTATTATTAATATTTAGTTTATCCTTTTCTGCTTTTGAAATAATATCTGTATTATTGTTAGATGTAATAGATTCTAATTTAATAAATACTATTATATGGAAATTTCACTTTGTGATTAGCATGTTATTTAATTTAGTATTCTGCTATTACATATTAAGTGCTTTATCTGAAGAAGAGAAAAAATCTTTTAAAGAACTTTTTACAGCTAGTTTAATATCTAAAATTGTATCTGTAATAATATTTATTATCATAATAGGATATATTGTTTTGCCAATAGATAATATAAATCCAGAAACATTAAATTTTATTCCAAACTATAGTATATATTTTTATATAGCATGTGTATTAATCGCATTAATTGTAACAATGATTACTTTGTCAAAAACAAAGAAAAAGATTTCTAAAAATAAAAAGCCTTATTATATTTATGCTACTATTATTCCTTTAGTTTTTATACCATTGCAAATAATATTTACTCAGGTTTCATTTTTACCTTTTGCATTAATATTACAATTATATGATTTATATTTCTTCATTGAAAATCCAGATTTAGAAATCTTAGAAGAAATAACAACAGCACAAGGAGATATTGAACAATCTAATCAAACAAAAACAGATTTCTTATCTAATATGACATCTGAAATAAAAGTTCCAATGAATCTAATTGTTAGTTTATGTGATGAATTGACTAGTATGCCAGTATTTAATGAGAAACTTGTTAGAGAAGATATTTCACAAATATATACATCAGGTAATAGTTTATTAGACATAGTAAATAATATATTAGATATATCTAAAATTGAAACAGGTAAAGGAACGCTTCAAGAAAGAGATTATAAAGTTAATAATTTGTTAACTGATGTAATTAATATTGCTAAATCAAAAATTGGTGCTAAACAAGTAAAATTAATGGTCAATGTTGATCAAAATATATCATCTGTATTAAATGGTGACTATTCTAAACTTTATCAGGCTTTGACAAATATAGTCACAAATGCTGCTAAATTCACGGATGTTGGTAAAATTACTTTTACATTAACTAGTACAAAAGCATCAAATGTCGAGAATCTATTATTTAAAATCAGTGATACTGGTTCAGGTATTAAAGAAGAAGAACAGGCAATGTTATTTCAAAAAGGTGTTAGACTTGCAAATGCTAAGCAAAGTGAGATTGAAGGTAGTGGTTTAGGACTAGCTATAACAAAAGAATATATTGAACTTTTGGGTGGTAAAATATGGTTTGATAGTCAATACAGAGTTGGTACTACTTTTTATATTGAAGTTCCACAAAAAATAGTTGATTCAACACCAGTAGGTGCAGCAAAAGAGAAAAAACAAACTACTGAAAAGCTTGATTGTTCTAAGTATACAGTGCTTATTGTAGATGATAATAACTTAAATATTAAAGTTGCAAAAAGACTTCTTGAAACTTACAAGTTTAAAGTTGAAAGTGTTACTTCTGGTAAAGATTGTGTTTATAAAATAAAGGAAGGAACACATTACGATGCAATATTCATGGATCATATGATGCCTGAGATGGATGGTATTGAAACATTACATGTACTTAAGAAATTAAATGGTTATGAATTACCTCCTATTATTGCATTAACTGCAAATGCAGTTGCAGGTATGAGAGAAATGTATCTAAGTGAAGGGTTTGATGAATATTTATCAAAACCAATAAATACTACTGACTTAGATAGAATAATTAATGAATTATTTAACAAATAATATATACCTTTAGAGTATTAAATTATACTTTAAAGGTATTTTTATTTATTAATTACGATATTTAAAATAATTATAGTATTATTTTAAATTTTGATAAATATATTTTAATATGAATAGTAAATTTAAAGTTGGTGACTATGTCACAAGAAAAAAATATAATAATGATATCGTATTCAAAATTAAAAGCATAAATAGAGATGTGATTATTTTAAGTGGCGTAGATGTTAGATTATATGCAGATGCATATGCTAATGATTTAGTATTAACATCAATTAGTAAAAAAAAAGAAGAGATAAGCACACTTAGAAGTTTAGATGTGGATAAATATTTTTATATTCCTGGTAAAGTACTTCATATAGATGCAGATAAGAATTATTTGGAAAAATGTAAAGAATATTATGAAACACAAAAAGTAAAGTATTATGGTTATATATTTAAAGAAAAAGATTTTAAAGAAAAAGTAAATAATCTTATTCAAAAACATAAGCCTGAAATTGTTGTTATAACTGGTCATGATGCATATTATAAAAATAATAAATATAAGAATAGTAAATATTTTATTGATGCTGTTAAACAAATTCGAGATAAATATCCAAATGTAATTATAATAGCGGGAGCTTGTCAAAGTGATTATGAGGGACTTATAAAAGCAGGTTCAACATTCGCATCAAGTCCATCACATATTAATATTCATGCTTTAGATCCAGCTATAATTGCTTCATATATAGCACTAACTAGTAAAGATAAAACTATTGATTTAATAGAAATGTTATCAAAGACAAAGTATGGTAGTGAGGGAATAGGTGGATTTGTGATTAATGGTACTATGAAGATGGGATATCCAAGAAAAAAGGAATAAAATAATAAAAAAATAATATTCTTAAATAAGGTGATAAATTGAATATTGAACAAATAAAAAATAAGTTAAAAAATTTTGGTAAATCTAAAATTAAAATAAAAGTAAATCTAGGTCGTAATAAGTATGAGTATTATGAGGGATATATAAATAAGATGCATCCTAATATTTTTGTTGTTGAAACTAATAAAGGAATAAAATCTTTTTCTTATTCTGATGTAGTTATTAAAAATGTAATATTAACTAAATTTAATTAAAATCAGTTTAAGATATTATTTACTTTATATATAAATATAATGTATTAATATTTGTATGCTTAGAAATAAAACTTAAAATAATAGTAAAACTAATTAGTAATTGTTGTTAATAATCTTATAATTATTTTTATATTGTCTTTGATTAATAAGATAAAAAATGCTTAAACTTCAATATTTAAATCGTTGACTGCTGATATATTATGATGTATAATTTATGTATAGTAGTCTATATTTATAAGTTATTATAAATTTAAATAGAAAGGATCGAAGAAATGAAAAAGCAAAGAAACACACAAATGCTGGTTATTGCAGTCTTAGCAATTGCGGTATTGACAATGTCAGTAGGTTTTGCGGCATTTACTCAAAGATTAGATATTAATAGTAATACTACAGTTGGTGTGTCAACTTGGAATGTTAAATTTTTAACTGATAGTTTCACAGTAACTGATGGAAGCGTTAATGTAGATAGTGGTAACATAGTAATTACAGGTACATCTGTCACATATGAGGTTAAGTTATCTAAGCCTGGAGATTTTTATGAATTTACTATTAATGTTAAAAATTCAGGTACATTTAATGCTAACTTAGTTGGAATTACTTTAAGTTCTTTAACTGAGGCACAATCTAAATATTTAACTCACAAATTAACATATGATGGTGTAGAGTATACTCAAACAACATCTGGATTATCAAAAACATTAAATGCAACTGATGGTGTTGCTAGTGTTAAAGTTCGTGTGGAATATGTTGCACCAGAAGATCCAAATGATTTACCACAGGAAGAAGTTCGTATACCTTTAACTGCATCTCTTTCATATGAACAAAAACCTGATTAGAATAATTTATAAAAATTATGTTTGTTAAATTGATAAATAACAAATATATAATTAGTGGGTAAAAATATGAAAAAAAATATATTGACATTTTATATATGTAATATAATAATTATAGCCTTAATTGTATTATTTAATAATAAGAATTATAGTATTCTATTATGGATTTTATTAACTATCTTTTTATTTTTTAAGTGTGGTTTTCCTAAAGATAAAAATTATTTAAAATATAATACAATTCAAATTGTAATAATTAGTATATTCTCATATTTTTTAATTACTTATAGTCTTGGTTTAATTACGGGATTTAGTAAAAATTTTTTTGATTTAAATATTAAATCGATTATTATGAATATGCTATATCCTTTTACTTTGATTACTTGTCAAGAACTTATTCGATATATTTATGCTAAAAATTGTGTAGATGATATAAAGCCATATATTATGCTTACTTTAGTATATATTTTTTTAGAAATTTTTACTCAAGTTAATGGATATAATTTTTACAATTTTGAAATATTGTTTAAGTTTATATGTTTAGTAGTATTAAAAAGTATTTCTCATGAAATTCTATATAGTTATATTACTTATAAGATTAGTTTTATACCTACATTAATTATGAAACTAACATTTGGTTTATATATATACATTATACCTATATTTCCAAATTTAGGAGAATATTTAATGTCTCTTTTTGGAATATTATATCCGGCTTTGGTTTATGTAATGATATATAAAACTATTCAATCTTATGATAAAAGTAGTAAATATGTGACTTCAATAAAGAAAAAATATTTGCTATATCCTGTAATTTTATTTTTATGCATAATTGCAGTACTTACATCAGGTATTGGAAAATATCAAATGATTGCAATTGGATCTGGTAGTATGGAACCAATATATAAGCGTGGTGATGCGGTAATCTTTACTAAGATAAAATCACTTGAAGAAGTGAAAATTGGTTCCATTATAGCATTTACTAAAAATAATATACTAATAACACACAGAGTGGTAAATATTGAATATAAAAATGGTGATTATCAATTTATCACAAAAGGGGATAATAATAAAGATATTGACATTGGAACTGTTAGTGGCAGTAATGTTAAAGGAATTGTGATACATAAGATTCCTTATATTGGATATCCAACAATATGGATTAATGAAAAACTAGGTAATATATAAAAAGAATAAGTGTGGTGATAATATGAAAAATGATGATAATTCTTTGTTTATGAGAAAAATTTATTATTTACTCATTGTTTTTTCAATTATCATTTTAAGTATATGCTCTTATTTTTATATAAGAATGGGATTAGATAATAAGGTAAAAAATGTTTTAGATTACGAAAGTAGTAGTGATATAAATTATAAAGTATATTTAAAGAAAAATAACTTTTTTAATGAAGAATATTTAACTATGAATAAAACTTATATTGCAAGTTTAATTGATCATTTAGATGTTATTTTTACATATAATCTTAAATATAGTGAACTTGTATCTGGAAAGTATAATTATTATGTAAAAGCTACTATTTTAGCTGATAAAGATGCATCTAGTAATACAAATTATTGGTCTAAATCTTATATTTTAACAGAACCAGAAACTATTGAATTTAGTAAAATTAATAATTATAATATCACCACTAGCGTAATAGTTGATTATCAGAAATATAGTGATTTGCTTAAAGAATTTAGAAAAGAATATGGATTATCTATCACTGGTTTATTAAAATTAGAACTTATTGTTGAAAGTGAGACAAAAAGTGAGTCTATTGAAAATGTTGCTAATATAAATTCTTCTTCTGAATTAACTATTCCTCTTACTGAGCAAGCAATTGAATTATCTATTAATGCTGAAAATGATAGTAATTCTGGAAGCATAGTAGAAGAGGTTGTATTAGATAATATTAAATATAAAATATTTTTAGTGCTTGGTACTATTTTAGGAATTTTAGCAATCATATTACTTGGAATATTTATTTACGAATTAATAATGTTATATCAAAGTAAAAGTAAATATTCGATAGAACTTAAAAAAATAATGTCTTCATATGATAGTATAATTGTAAATGTTAGTAGTATGCCTAATTTTACTAAATATAAAGTTATTAACGTACTTTCATTTGATGAGTTAATTGATGCTCATAGTGAAGTAAGAATGCCAATTAATTATTATGAAGAGAAGCCTGGATGTAAAAGTGTTTTTGTACTTATTAATGGTGATATTGTCTGGATGTATACATTGTTAGATGAAAATTATAGAAAAAGAATTTTAAAAAAGAAGTCATAATTATTTATAATATAATAGAAAAGGAAAAGGAAAATCAAATGTTAAAAAATCGAAATGTTATTATATATATATTTGTTTTACTAATTATTTCTTTTATGAGTGTAGGGTATGCATACTATGGACAATTGCTAGAGTTTTCTGGAAATATTAATTTAAAGCCAGATGGTAAATTTCGTATAGATAATATAATACTTACGGATACTTCTAATGTTATAAGTAGTGTTCCACCAATTATTACAGATAATACAATTGAGTTTAATATAAGCTTTGGTGGTACTGAAAATGAGTATTATGCAATATATACAGCTGACTTCATAAATGAAAGTAGCTATAGTTATACATATAATTCTTTTAATTTTACGCCAATTGTTACCGCGAGTGGTGATGGAAGTGGACAATTATCTTTTGAAGTTAGTAATATTAATGATGGAGATGTAATTTCTCCTGGAGAGATTTTAACGATTACGTTAAAATTGATTTTAGATGTAAGTGATTCTGAACAAACATATGATATAAATGCCAAGAGTGATGTTATATTGAATTATAATGAAAAAGGTTCTATTTTTACTAGTGTATCACCATTATCTGTAGATTTAACTGGTACTAATGAATTAGCTTTAATTAATTTAGAGGTTATGAACACATATGGTAGAAATATTACTTTTAATATGAAATCTAGTAATAATAATTTTTCTTTAGTAAATAGTGATGGAACAGATTTAGGAAGTTTTACTATTTTAGCAAATAGTGTAGATGATTATCAAATATATTTGAAAAAGACAGATAATAGCGTGTTTTATGATTCTTCTGAGACTACAATATTAATATTACAATGTGGTACTTTAGGAAACTATAATACTAGTAAGATAACAGTTTCTGTTGATAAGTCAGAGTTAAGTGATACTAGTATTCCTGAAATTGGTGAAATTAGTTTTACTATAAATAATAATGAAGGACAGGCTGATCTTAATTGGAGTAGATTAGATAGTGGGGGCACTAGTATTATTGGTTATACAATATTACTTTATAATTCTACGAATGATACCTTAGTAAATACTTATAATACTAATAGTGACTTGACAAGTTATAGTATTACAGGTCTTGAAGAAGGAAGTTATTATGTTAAAATATATGGAACAGATCAAGCTGGAAATAATGGAAGTGGATATGTAAATGATGCTACAACTAGTACAATTTATTGTCGTCAATCTTCTACTGTTGCTTTAAAATGGATATTTAATGTTACTAATAATTTAACTTATTTGACTTCTTCAGGTGCTAGTACTGCTTCATTAGGAAGTACATATACTGCAACATTATCGGTTTCAGGAAATGTAAGTTTGCCAACTTCTATTACAGTTACTATGAATGGTGTTACACTAGTAAATGGTACAGATTATACATATAGTAGTAGTACAGGACAAATATCTATTCCTAATGTAAATGGAGATATTACCATTACAGCTAGAGGAAGTGGCGTATGTTTAATTGAAGGAACAAAGATTAGTTTAGCTGATGGAAGTACTAAAAACATTGAAAATATAAGATATGATGATTTACTTCTTGTTTGGAGTTATGAAGAGGGGCGTATGGTATATGAATATCCTATTTGGATAGAAAAAGAACATAAAGCGCAATCTTATCAATTAACAAAATTCTCATCAGGAGATGAGTTAAAAACAATAGGATATCATGGCATATATAATATGGACCTTAATAGATTTGTTTCAGTTGATAATAGAGAAGAATTTGATGTTGGTACTAATGTTGCTATTATGAATGATGATAAAACAGGTTTTATATCTACTAGTGTAGTTAGTATAGAATATGTGTATGAAGAAGTAAATTATTATCATGTGGTTTCAACTAGATATTATAATATAATTGCTAATAATATTTTAACAACTGATGGAACAGTAATATTATCTAATTTATATGGATTTGATGATAACATTATGTGGTTAAATAGAAATCAAGTAATTAATGATAAAAATAATCTTTATGATTATATAGAATTTAATGATATAATGCCATATTATATGTTTTCTGGCCTTAGAGCTAGTGAAGGTAAGTATTTAGCTAATTTAGGTTTTTTGAGTAAAGAAACATTTAAATATTATTTACTTCAAAATCAAATGAATAAAGAAATGTTGTTACCGCCAACTGTAAATAAAAATGGTATAAGACAATGGGTTGTAAAAACAAGTTTAGGATATGAAAGATTAATAGATGAGGGAAGTTATTTTTATTTAGATAATTCAAATACTTTAGGTAAAAAGATTTTATATTGGTATGATATGTCTACAGGAGTAAAATACAAACCTAATGAAAGAGTTAAAATATGGTATGGTACTTATTTTGAGGCTATATATGAATAAAAAGAGTATAAAAGTATTATATTCTATTGTGATTTAATCTAATAAAAAGTCTTATATTAATTAAATTTAATTAAAAATATTGATATTGAAAAATATTTGTATTATAATTAATATAGCAAATTAAGGAGGTACTTATGAAAATTACATCAGTAAAAATTCGTAAAGTTGAGAGAGAAGGATCTCGTATGAAAGGTATTGCTTCTGTAGTAGTTGATGATGCAATTGCTATTCATGATATTAGAATTATTGAAGGCGATAATGGATTATTTATTGCTATGCCTAGTCGTAAAACACCAGTAGGTGAATATAAGGATATAGCTCATCCAATTAACCAAGAAGTAAGAACTATGTTTGAAAAAGAAATACTTGATGCATATAACAAATCAGACGAAGTTCAAGAAAACGAGGAATAATAAAAATATATATAGACTAATAATAATGAGTTTATAAGTTGTTTTTAATATAGAATTGTATTTTAATATAAAACAATTCTTTTTTTATGTAGTCTTTTTTTAAAAATATTTCATATTTTTAATTAGGAGGAAATATGGAAAATAAAACAGATGATTCATATAATCATATAATTAATATTACTGATAGAAAGGCAATATCATTATCAGGTATAAAAAAAATAAATAATTTTGATGATACAGAATTTTTTGTTGATACTATTATGGGACAGTTGATTATTAAAGGTGAAAATTTAGAATTATTAAAAATGGATACTTTTCAGGGTAATTTAACTATTAAAGGAAAAATAGTACTAATAAATTATTTAGAAGATAGTAAAAAATTTAAAGCTGATAATATTATGGCAAGGTTATTTAAATGATTAGTCTTAAAGAACAAATAATATCATTTGTTTTTTCATTTGTATATGGATTTATAATTTATTTTTTTTATAAAAAAAGTTATAAATATTTATATCATTCAAAAAAAATATATTGTATTTTAAATTCATTTTTATTTATTATAGATGTAATATTAATATATTTTAAAATATTTTATTTTATTAGTGATGGTTATATAAGTATATATTTTATATTGATAACACTTATTGTTTTTCTATGTTTAAATAAAAAGTATAATTAATTTTTTACATTATTTAATGTAAATATTTGTCGTTTTGCTTGTTAATAGGTATTAATAAGAATATAATTATATTATGGGAATATAAGGGTTGTGGATAATATGAATAAAATAGGACAAAAAACAAAATTTAGAGTGACTTTTTTATTACTTGGTCTTATAATATCAAGTGTGTTTTTTGTATCCCAGTTTTTTTCTTATATTACTCAAATTATGAAAACTAAACAAGAAATATATGATTTAGAACTTACATACAATGATAAACTTCATGAAGAAGAAGTATTAAATGATGAAATAAGTAAATTGGAAGATCCTGAGTATTTGGCAAAATATGCTCGCGAAAAATATTTGTATTCGAAAAAAGATGAGATTATTATTAAAATTGAAGAATAATTAGAAAGGCTTGATATGGAAGAAGTATATGATTATATAAGAACTAAGATTGGTTTAATGCCTAATGATACAGTTGTGATTGGTGTATCTGGGGGGCCAGATTCAATGGCTCTTTTACATATTATGAAAGAATTTAAGAAGACATTTGGACTAAGAATAGTGTGTGCACATGTAAATCATAATGTAAGAATCGAAAGTGAGCAAGAAAGAATTGATTTAGAAAACTATTGTAAAATAAATAATATTATTTTTGAATATATTAAGATAGATAAATGGTCTATGGATAATTTTCATAATGAAGCAAGAACAATTAGATATAATTTTTTTGAAGAATTAATTGAAAATTATGGAGCAAAATTTTTAATGACAGCTCATCATGGTGATGATTTAATTGAGACTATATTAATGAGAATAGTTAGAGGTTCTACATTAAAGGGATATAGTGGTTTTAGTAGAATTGTTAATAAAAATAATTATAAAATAGTAAGGCCACTATTAACATTAACTAAAGATGAAATATTAGATTTCGTTATTAAAAATAATATTAAATTTGCAATAGATAGTTCAAATAATGAAGATCATTATACTAGAAACAGATATAGGCATGTTGTTTTACCATTTTTAAAAAATGAAGAAGCTAATGTTCATAAGAAATTTTTAAAATTTAGTGAAACATTATTGGAAAGTAGCAATTACATTGATATAGAAACTGATAAAGTTATAAATAAAGTATTTCAAAATGGACAATTAAATTTGAATAAATTTTTAGAATTAAATCATGTGATTCAAACTAAAATAATCTATAATATATTAGAAAAAATATATGGTGATGATTTATTGATTATTGGCGATGTACATGTAGAATTAATATTTAATTTAATTAAATCTAAAAAATCAAATAGTTGTGTATATCTTCCAAATGGTGTAGTAGTAATAAAGTCTTATAATGAAATTAGTTTTGACTATATTGACAATGAATATGAAGATTATTGTTATAAAATTGATAATTTAGTAAATTTACCTAATGGTAAAATAATTGAAGTAGTATCTTCAAGTAATGATACTACAAATAATACGATTAGATTAAATAGCAAAGATATAAAATTACCTTTATATGTGAGAAATAGACATAATGGTGATAAAATGGTAGTGAAAGGTTTAAATGGCTCTAAGAAAATAAATGATATATTTATTGATGAAAAAATAAAAAAATCATTAAGAGATATATGGCCAATTGTGTTAGATAATGAAGACAATGTTGTATGGTTACCTGGTCTAAAAAAATCTAGCCTTGACAAGGAAATAACAGAAGAGTATGATATTATATTGAGATATTATTAGAGAAAGGAAAACGCAATGAATATTAAAAAAACAAAAAATAGTATGAATTTTATGCCATATATATTATTGGCAATGGTAGTAATAGGATCTTATTTATTTTTAAACACAATGGGTACAAAAATAAATGAGTTAAATTATACTGAATTAACTACACAAATAAATGAGGGAAATGTTACTGAAATATCAGTCACACCAAAAAGCGCATCAGGAGTATATATTATTACTGGTAAACTTGAAGGTTATGGGAAAGGAGAAACTTTTAGTGTTACTGTACCATACACTGACACAGTTATATCTTCTTTATATGAAGCAGCTGACAATAAAAATTTAACAATAAAGACAAATACTAATCCAGAAAATAGTACTTGGTTAAATGTATTAATTAATGTTGTGCCAATTGTTATATTTGGAATATTAATATATATAATGTTTGTTAAACTTGGAAATAATGGTAAGAGTTCTTTTGATTTTGGAAAGAGTAGAGCTAAATTAGCTGAAGAGGGAGGAACTAAAACATTTAAAGATGTTGCTGGTTTAAAAGAAGAAAAGGAAGAAGTTCAGGAGTTAATTGATTTTCTTAAAAATCCAAAGAAATTTACTAAAATGGGAGCAAGAATTCCAAAAGGAGTTTTATTGGTTGGTCCTCCTGGTACAGGTAAAACATTATTAGCTAAAGCTGTTGCAGGTGAAGCAAAAGTACCATTCTTTTATATTAGTGGTTCTGATTTTGTAGAATTATTTGTAGGTGTTGGTGCTAGTCGTGTAAGAGATATGTTTAAACAAGCAAAACAAACAGCACCTTGTTTAATATTTATAGATGAAATAGATGCTGTAGGTCGTCAAAGAGGTACTGGGCTTGGCGGAGGTCATGATGAAAGAGAACAAACTTTAAATCAACTTTTAACCGAAATGGATGGATTTGGAGAGAATGAGGGTATTATCATTATGGCAGCAACGAATAGACCTGATGTATTAGATCCTGCTTTATTAAGACCTGGAAGATTTGATAGACAAGTTACTGTAAGTAGACCAGATGTCAAAGAAAGAGAAGAAATATTAAAAGTTCATGCTAAAAATAAGATATTAGCAAGTTCTGTTAAATTAAAACATATTGCTGAGAGAACACCTGGCTTTTCAGGAGCAGATTTAGAAAACTTATTAAATGAAGCAGCTTTATTAGCAGTTAGACGTAATAAGACTGAAATAACTATGGATGAGATAGATGAAGCAGGAGATAGAGTATTAATGGGTCCTGCTAAAACTAGTAGAAAAGTAACAGACTATGAGAAAGAAATAGTGGCATATCATGAAGCAGGTCATGCTGTATCTGGTATAGTTCTTCCAAATGGTGAAGAAGTTCATAAAATAACAATTATTCCTCGTGGTATGGCAGGTGGATATACACAAATGTTACCAAAAGAGGAAAGAACATTAGTATATACTAAAAAAGAATTAGAAGAGCAAATTATAACATTATTATCTGGTCGTGCAAGTGAAGAAACTTATATGAGTGAAATATCAACAGGTGCTAGTGATGACTTAAAAAGAGCAACTAAAATTGCTAGAAGTATGGTTACTGAATATGGTATGAGCTCACTTGGTCCAATGCAATTTGAGCATAGAAATGAAAGTGTCTTTTTAGGAAGAGACTACAATCAAACTAAAAATTTCTCAGATCAAGTTGCACTACAAATAGATCAAGAAGTTAAAAAAATAATAGATGAATGTTATAGTCAAGCTAAAAAAATAGTTGTTAAAGAGAAAAAACTTATTAAAGTACTTGCTGATACATTAATTACAAAAGAAACTTTAACTAAAGAAGAGATTGAAGAAATTGTTGAAGCAAATAGTAATTATACTTTTGATAAAGACGAGAAAGAAGAAAAGACTTCTAAAAAAGAAAAAAAGCAAATTGATGAAGAATAAAATTTAAAATAAATTTTGTATACCCATATTTTTATAAATATGGGTATTTTTATAATAAAATATAAAATAATTTTTACACAAATGTCTGCTAAATTACAATTAATATTAACCATGCATTTATAATTGTGCTATAATACACATGAAAAGAGGTGCAGTATGATTTTATTTATTGATACTCATGCAGATTTAATTACAATCGCATTAAAAAATAATGATAATTTATATATTAAAACTCAAGAAAGTGAATATAGTCATTCAATATATACTATGCCAATGATAGAAAGCATATTTAAGGAAAATAATTTGGATGTTCATGATTTAAATAAAATAATAGTAGTTAATGGTCCTGGAAGTTTTACTGGTATTAGAATAGGTTTATCTATCGCTAAAACATTAGCATATGCTCTTAAAATTGATATTAATACTATATCTAGTTTAACAGCTTATTTAATTAGTAGTAATATAAAGGGTACTAAAAAGGCCGTTATTGAAGATAATAAAGGATTTTATATTAGTGTATTTGATGAGAATAATAACCCTGTTACTGATGAATTTTATAGTGATGAGGATACTTTAGAATATCCACTTGTAGATAAAAAAATAGATGTTAATAAAGTAATAGACTATTGTAGTAACATGAAAAGTGAAAATCCACATCATATAAAAGCTAACTATATAAAGAAAATTGAGGTGGAAAAATAATGATTCAAAAGGAAATAATAAGTGATACAGATAGCGTGTATAACTATATGCAAGGACAAACTGTTCTTGGGTATTTAGAAATAAGATTAGTGGATGGCGTTATAGATATTATGAATTTATATGTGAGTGAAGATGAAAGAAAAAAAGGAATAGCAACCTCACTTATGAATGAAATGATTGAAAAAGAAGACTATAATAGAATAATGCTTGAAGTAAATGAAAATAATAATGAGGCTATTAGATTATATACTAAACTTGGATTTAAAGAGATAAGTTTAAGAGAACGTTACTATAATGAAGATACAGCAATAATAATGGAGAAGGTGAAGTAATGAAAGATGTATATATTTTAGCAGTTGAATCTTCGTGTGATGAGACTAGCGTTAGTATAATCAAAAATGGTTTTGAAGATATTGCTACTATAATCAATTCTCAAATAGACGTTCATACTAAATATGGTGGAGTTGTTCCAGAAGTAGCAAGTAGGCTTCACCTTGAGAATATTACTATGGTGATTGATGAGTGTCTAAATAAAGCAAACATGAAATTAGAGGATATTGATGCATTTGCCTGTACTTATGCTCCGGGATTACTTGGAAGCTTACTCGTAGGAGTTGAAGCAACTAAAGCATTAGCTTTTGTATATAAAAAACCTTTTATTGCAACTAATCATATGATGGGACATATATATGCTAATATGATTGGTAATAAATTAGAATATCCATTACTTTCGTTAATTGTATCTGGAGGACACACTGATTTAATTTTAATGCAAAGTGAAAATGAATTTAAATATTTAGGTCAAACATTAGACGATGCGATTGGGGAAGCTTATGATAAAGTTGCAAGAATATTAAATCTTCCATATCCAGGTGGCCCAAATGTAGAAAAATATGCTTTAGAGGGACAACCTACATATAAAATGCCACAAATACTTAATGATGAATCTTTTAATTTTAGTTTTAGTGGTATTAAAAGTCATGTTAATAATTTAGTTCATAATGAAAAACAAAGAGGAAATGAAATAAGACAATATGATATTGCTAGATCTTTTCAAGATTGTGTAACATCACATTTAGTTGATAAAACTAAAAAAGCACTTCTTAAATATAATTTAAAAACATTTTTAATTAGTGGTGGAGTTGCAGCTAATAATCATATTAGAGAGGCTTTAAAAGAAATGTGTGATAGTATTGGAGTAACTATGCATATGCCTCCTAAAAAGTATTGTACTGATAATGCTGCAATGATAGGCGCAGCTGCTTATGTACTTTATAAAAATAAACAATTTGCTCCTTTGTCAACAAATGCTCAAAGTCATGTTAATTTATAATAAAAAAATTATGATTTTAACTCATAATTTTTTTTATAGCATATCTTCATCAAATCCATATTTATCTTTTATTATATAATTTGGTTCACTTCGATTAATATTTATTATTACATTTCTATTTAAAATTGCTGTGTAAGTTAAATTAACTCCACTTAATAGTAATAGTAAGAAAATTAATATTATTGTAAAAGTAGTCTTAGTAGCAATAATTGTAGTTATTAGAAAAATTATAGAAACTATAATTAGTGATATACCAATTAACATACAAATCAATATTGATTTTAAATTATTAGGTATTTCTATTTCATATTTATTTACAGTATTAGTTTTAATTTTTTCATAATATACATTAAATCCTAATTTATTAAAAGTGTCATTACAAATAGCATTTTCTTTTGAAAAATTAATTATTGCTTTAATCATCTTTTTATTAAATATTCTACAATTAGTTTTATCATTAATGACATCAACTTTTAATAATTTTTTTAAAATATTAGTCCATATCTTTTGAAAAATGTTTGGCTCTTTCATTTTTTTACATAAACAAATACTATCGTATTCTTCTTCATTCATACACATTATTAATTTTTTTATATAATTTGTTGAATATGTAAAATCATAAACGCAGGCATAATCACATTGTGAATAGTTTAATGCAGCAACAATAGCGTTGTTATCATTGTATTTTTTAGATAATGATATTACCTTAATATTATCTTCATCTTTCATTTGTATTTTTTTTAGTTCTTCAAATGTATTATCAGTAGAACCATTATCAACTAATATAATTTTATATTTTAAACCTTTTAATTCAACTAATAGTTTTTCATAACATGCATTTATATTATTTTCTTTATTGTGTGCGAGTATAATTATATCTGTTTTCATGTAATCTCCTAGTATCCAAAAGTACCATTTAAACTATCATCATTGTCAATTAGTTCTTGTACCATTATTGTTCTATATTTGTCTTTAGTATCTCTAAATACCATTTTAGTAATTCCACTATTAATTATTGCTCTTTTGCACATTGCACATGGCATAGAGTTTTTTACATATTCATTTGTTTTAGCATCAACGCCTACTTCATATAAAGTTGCACCAATCATATCTTTTCTTGATGCTGATATAATTGCGTTTTGTTCAGCATGAACACTTCTACAAAGCTCATATCTTTCTCCTCTTGGAACATTTAGTTCTTCTCTAATACATTTTCCAAGATCAATACAATTCTTTCTACCCCTTGGAGCACCATTATATCCAGTTGATATTATTTCATCATCCTTAACTATAACTGCTCCCCATTTTCTTCTAATACATGTAGATCTTTCTAATGCTGCTTCTGCTATATCTAAATAATAATTATCTTTATCCACTCTTATCATACTTCATAACCTCTATTTTTTTAATTTTAT
Source organism: Bacilli bacterium (assembly GCA_051872765.1). Classification (GTDB taxonomy): domain Bacteria; phylum Bacillota_I; class Bacilli_A; order RF39; family UBA660; genus CAG-1000. Next base: position 61,977 of record JBJEED010000091.1, read on the forward strand.
CATAATATATTAAATAATAAAACATTTTTGTCATTAAAAAAGTATTTAAGTAATAAAATTTTATATGAATACTAATAAGATAAATGGTTTAAATGAAGAAGAAGTTATTAAAAATAGAAAAGCTTTTGGTGATAATAAATTAACTAATAAAAAAAAAGTAACTATTTTTAGTTTGATATTAGAATCATTAAATGATCCGATTGTTAAAATATTATTAATTGCTCTTGCAGTTAAAGTATTGCTTATATTTAATAAAAATGATTTATTTGAGACTCTAGGTATTGCAATAGCTGTATTTTTAGCATCTTTTATATCAGTTATATCAGAATATGGTAGTGAAAAGGCATTTGAAAGACTAAATGAAGAGAATAATATGATAGATGTAAAAGTAATAAGAAATAACAAAAGGAAAATAATAAGTATTGATGATGTTGTAGTAGGTGATATAGTATTAATAGAAAGTGGAGATAAAATACCTGCTGATGGAATAATAATTGATGGAGAATTATATGTAGATGAGAGTAGTTTAACAGGTGAGTCAAAAGAAAAATATAAAGCATATAATGATGTTGTGTATAGAGGAAGCGTAGTTACTTCTAAGCATGCAATTATTAAAATAAATAATGTAGGAGATAAAACTTTTTATGGTAAAGTGGCATCAGAAATACAAGAAGAAAAAATTGAAAGTCCACTTAAATTAAGACTTAGAAATTTGGCAAAAATAATTAGTATATTTGGTTATATTTCAGCAATATTGGTATTTGTTTCTTACTTATTAAATGCAGTTATAATACCTAATGATTATAGCAATATTTTATCTCATATATTATATGCACTTACTCTTAGTGTAGCTGTAGTTGTAATGGCAGTACCTGAGGGGTTACCTATGATGATTACACTAGTATTGTCATCTAATATGAAAAGGCTTTTAAAGAGAAATGTATTAGTTAGAAAATTAGTTGGTATAGAAACATCAGGTTCATTAAATATTTTATTTACAGATAAAACAGGTACTCTTACTGAAGGTAAATTAAAAGTAATAGAATTTCTAGATGCATCACTAAATAAAGTTAATTATTTGAATGATATATATTATCAGTCATTAGTTTATAATAATGATTCTTTTTATATTAATAACGAAGTAACAGGTAGTAATACTACAGATAGAGCTATTTTAGAATATTGTAAAACTGATAGTAAAGATAAATACAAAATACTTAAAAAAGAAGAATTTAGTAGTGAAATTAAATATTCTAGTGTAACCACTAATTATAATAATAAGACTACTTTTTATAAAGGTGCATATGAACTCATAGTTGATAAGTGTAGCATGTATTTGAATTCTAATATGGAAGAAAAAGTATTACTTGAAAAAGAAAAAATTTTAGAATTTATAAAATCTAGAACATCTAATGGTCAAAGAGTTATTGCTCTTGCATATTCAAACAGTAATAAGTTTGATAAATTAGTTTTAACAGGTTTTATATTTTTAAAGGATAACATCAGAAAAGAAGCATATGATGCGATTAATGATATAAAATCTTCTGGTATTAATGTTGTTATGATTACTGGTGATGCGAAAGATACTGCATGTAGTATTGCTAAAGAGTTAAAAATAATAAATAATAAAAATGATATTGTTATTACTAGTGAAGAATTTAATAAAATGAGTGATAATGAAGTATTAAGTAAACTTAATAATATAAAAGTGTTATGTAGAAGTCTTCCACAGGATAAAAATAGACTAGTTAAATTAGCTCAAATGAAAGGATTAATTGTTGGTATGACAGGAGATGGAATAAACGATGCTCCTGCGCTTAGACATGCTGATGTAGGTTTCGCTATGGGAAGCGGTAGTGAAGTTGCAAAAGAAACAAGTGATATAATAATATTAGATAATAATATTTCTTCTATTTCATGGGCTATATTATATGGAAGAACAATATTTAAAAATATAAGAAAATTTGTTACATTTCAATTGAGTGTAAATTTGTGTGCTGTTTTATTAAGTATAATAGGACCATTTATAGGAGTATTATCTCCAATAACTGTTATACAAGTATTATGGGTTAATATGGTAATGGACACATTCTCTGGACTTGCATTTTCATTTGAACCAGCATTAAAAGAATATATGAAAGAACCTCCAAAACCAAAAGATGAAAAGATAATAAATTCATATATGTTAAATCAAATAATTGTAGATGGTATCTATGGCACATTTCTTTGTATTTTCTTTTTGAAATCAACTTTTACTAAGGCTATATATAGTTTTGATGTAACTGATAAGTATTTGCTTACTGCTTTTTTTGGACTATTTATATTTCTTGATATATTTTTAGCTTTTAATTCAAGAACTCATAGATTAAATATATTATCAAATTTATTAAAAAATAAAATATTTTTAATCATGTTTACTTTTATTACAATAGTACAAATAATACTTATATATTATGGAGGGGAATTATTTAGAACTACAGGTCTTACATTGATAGAATTTGAAATAATGATATTATTTGCTTTTTCTATAGTTATTGTAGATATAATAAGAAAAATTGTATTGAAAAAAAAGAACATAGAAAGAAGCTTTTAATATATTAATTTCTATTATATTTTAATGCTCTTTTATATTCATCTCTCATAAGTAGAAGTTCCATACTTCTTAAATTAAAATATTCTACTAGTCTTTCAAATTGTTCAAAATCAAAATCAAAATCTTTATCTTTGAATATAAATTTATGTGCTAAATATTGTTCATATAAATCAGGATATTTTCTAAGTGGGTCGCAAGATTGCGTATATGTGTAAATTCCCATACCACTATGGTATAAAGGAGAAGTTGAGTATCTACTATCTAAATATAATTCACTTACTATATCTTTAATATATTGATAGTTTCCAATACCACATTCATCTAATAATTCACTTATATATTCACCATCTTGATATCTATAAATATATGGAATATTATTTTCATTACAATATTTACCGAATAAAGTATTATATAAAACCATAAATTCTCTTATAATCATATCGCCTTTAAAACTAATATTTTTGTAGTTTACACTTTTTGATTTTTCTTTTTTATCCCAGTATCTACTTTTTTTAATATCATTATATTCAAGTGCTTTAGATAGCATAAATAATTCTTCTAGTTGTCTTTTTAGTTCACTTTTATCACTACTATTCATAATTTCTTCGTTTTGTAAATATGAAAGGTTTCTACTAACTATAATAGTGTTCTTTTTAATATAATAATCTAATATCTCACCACTATCATTCATTACTACATATAATGATATTGTATCTCTAGATTTACCTTTATCAAGTGATAGTGCATTTTCATATTCATGTGGTAGTATTCTCGTATTACCATATCTATATATACATTTAAAGTTATTTTTAGCATTAAGATCAACATCACTAAAAGGATCAATGTGTTTTCCTGCATCAGCAATATGTATGCCCACTATATATTTATTTCCATCTTTTTTAATGCTCAAGCCATCGTCTCTTAGTTTAGTATTATCACCATCTATAGTAAATATCTTCTCGTTTATACCTTTAGCTTTAGGTTCTAGTATAATTCCACTTTCAGGTATCTTTTTTATTAAATTGTATTTATCTAGTATTTCACTTGGGGTTAAAGAAAATTTATTTCCATTTAATAAAGATACTATTTCTTTTGCAAATGGATTATCTTCTAAACCAATTAAATAGCTTTTATATTTATCATGTTCTATATCAGGATTATCTAATATTCTAAGTAATGTTAAGTAGTAGTATATATTCTCATTATTATTATTTATAGATGAGATAGTTTTTTTAAAAACAAAATCAAATAAATCTGTTTTTTCTATTGATATAACATTTTTATATTCATTTATAAATTTTTTAATAATATTAGGATTTTCATTTTTATTTATAAGAATTTTTATAAATTTAACAAAACCTTCTGTATACATTTGTTTATCTAAAATTATACTTTCTAATCTTTCCACATTATCTATAAGAGATTGATTATTATATTTATTTGCATAAGACATTATGGATAATTTAGCTTTTTTAATTCGTTCCTTATTAACTATTATTTCTTTTTCGGTAAATGTTCTATTATTGCATAGTACATAAATCATATTAACACATTTAGTAATGCATTCATCTATATATTCATCTTCACCATTTGATAATTTATATATGTAATCATTTAAAATATCAAATGATATTTTAATAATTTTATTGATTGTAATATTTTTATGTTCATTAAGCTTTCCAAAAAGTTTATCTACACTTTTTGAATCAATTTTATCATGTAATATAAATCTTTTAATAACTGCTTTAGTGTCCATAATAATCTCCAGACTTATGTTATCATATTACAATTTAATTTTACAAGTAAATATGATATAATTTTTTTATAAAGGAGCAGTTATGTATAAATATAAAAAGAATATTATAAGAGTTTTAACTTGTATTTATGTAATTTTATCAATAATAGAATTTATTAAATATTTTTTTGTGAATAGTAATTTATTTGGTTTAATATATTTAATTATAAATATATTTATTATATTTTTATTAGTACCGGTAGCTTATAATTACAATAAATACTATTCTATACCTAGAATTAGTAAGTTAATAATGGTAATAATATTGGGTATATTTAGTAGTTATATATTGAATAATATTGTAATTAATAATATGAGCTATACTGATGCTTCTATTATATATAATAATAAAATTTTTATAACAAAAAATATATTAAAAGTGATAGTTTACTTTGCACTAACTATATTTACAATATTTGAATTTAAACTAGATAAATTAATAAAGAATATAACGGATAATAACAAAACGATTAATAAAAGTACTAAACGAAAAAAAATCAAACATAGACAAAATAAAAAGAAAATGGTATAATATGAAAAAATTTAAGTTTTTTTTTGGGGGGGGTAAAATGAAAATTGTTGTAATTGAAAGCAAAAAAGATTTAGACAGTATAAGAAATATTGATGATGATAGAATATTATTATTTTTTGTAAAAGATATTAAATTTGATGGGGAATTTGAACCTATTAATAAAGAAAATTGTGAGATAATTATATTTGGAAATAATTGTACTTTAGAAAATATTGTTATAAATAAACCTAATACTAATGATATTGGTTTGTTTTCAAAAGTTAAAAGTATGAATGTTAGAGATCTAAAAATATTAAATTCACATATTAAATCTGGTGAGGTTTGTGGTTCATTAGTAGGAAGAGTAGATAATTCAATTAAGGCAAAAAATGTTACTGTTTATGCTAATATTGATTCTGATAGTATCATTGGAGGAATTGTAGGTTCTACAAGAACAGCGAATATTTCAAATTGTAGTATTAGTGGTAATTTTTCAGCAAGAGGTATAATAGGGGGGTTAATTGGTATATGTAATTCTTTTGAAGGAAATAAAAATAACATAGATTCATTTTCTTTTAATACTGATCCAAACTATACCACATGTACTATACATTTGGATGTAGGTTATTTAAGTGAAAGAGAAGAAAAAAATCTAACAATGAAATTAATACCTTTAATGAAAGATACAACTTTATCGGAGTATTACATAAAGTAATACTCTCTTTTAATTGGCTATAAAATATTAGTATTTTTTATAAAAGTATTGATTCTTTATAAAAAAAATGTATAATAATATCTCGAAATATCAATTAAAATAATAGGTTAGTTGACAAAAGGCATATTTTATGGTATAATATGCACAATTAACAAAAGGGGGAAAGGTTGTTATGAATGAAAGTTTATTATTAAATATGAGAAAGTTCAAAAATGAACTAAAAAATGAAAGATTAATTTTAGTTGAGCAATATAATCAAGCTACTACTGTTGCTGAGAAGAATGAGATTGTTGATAGAGTAGAAGTACTAGATGCTATTTTTAGAGAAGTGGTTGCTGCTATTGTTGCTAAAGATGAAAGTAAATTAGAAGAATTAGCTGAAAAATATGGTGTTAAATACGATAAAGACGAAAAAGAAACTAATTCTAAATTACCAGAAGAAAAGGTAAATGATAAAAAATCATTTTTTAAACAATTACCAATATGTTTACTAGCTGGTATTGCAGGTGGATTACTTGGACGTTGCGCTTATGACTTATTAAATGCTAATACTGCTATTGAAGAAGATATGGATGAAGATTTAACTTCTGATAAAAAAGTTAGTAAAAATGAAAAACCATTTGAAGTATATGGTGAGTTTAATGATTCTTCAAATGAAAAACAAATTCAAAATAGAGCAGTTTGGTTCTATGATAATTATGTTTCTAAAAATTCAGGTGTTAATCAAATCAGTACAAATGATCTTATGAATGTAATTAGAATGACAAATGGAGAATTTAAATTAGATGATAGTGGAAATATTACTTATAATGCCATGGATATTATAGATGCTGCAAATGATATTCACACTATTGCAAATTATGCTTCATTTTCTCAAAATAAAAATAATTTAACATTTGTGCCATATGCTCCATTATTTGAAGATGGGTCATTAGCACAACAAGGCGCTACTATATTGGATGATGCATATAAAAAAGTAGTAGATGCAATTAAAGCTGATGATGTAGAAGCATTTAAAGAAGCAGCAAAGCAATGGGGAATTGCAGTTGTAAATATTTTTGAACAAAATGATTTTACTGGTAAATATCCAAGTGTATTTCAAATGGAGCCAGCTCAAGCATATCAATTATATCAAGTGATGTATGCTACATATGGAACAACAATTTTTGAATATGGACAATCAAGAAATGTAAATATTTGTATTCCATATTGTACTGATTATAATAGTTCAGAATTAGTAGAAACTCCATTATCTGAAATTATTTATCAGTTAAATGAAGTTCCAACAGATTGGGTTGCTAAGAGAAGTGGACATGAAAGTGAATATGCAGAAAATAACTTGTCATTACCAGAAGAGTTGTATTTAGCATCTAAGAATTATTATGATAGTAAATATGAGTTAGAGATTGGTAAAAGTAGAGTTTTAAAATAATATATTAAAGGGGGATATTAAAATGTATAGTAATAAAAGAAATGGTTTTAGTATTTTAGATATTCTTGTTAAAATTATATTCATTGCGTTGTTTATATTTATTCTAATATGGTTATTTAAAAAGAATGTGCCAAATATGACTGCATTTTATAGTAATGTGTTTAGAGAAAATATAAAGTATATGCAAGAAGCAGGTGAAAGTTATTTTACTGATGATAAAATGCCTCAAAATGTTGGTGATACAGTTAAAATTACTTTAGCTGAAATGTTTGAAAAGAAATTAATATTACCATTTGTAGATGAAGATGGAAATTCTTGTAATCAATATGAATCTTATGTAAGTATTACTAAAGAAGTTGATGAAAGTTATTCTTTAAAAACAAACTTAGTATGTAATAAAGAACAGGATTATACAATTAAAGTACTTGGATGCCATAACTATTGTAAAGATAGTGAATGCTCTAAAACTTGTAGTATTGAAAAAATAACATCTTATCAATATAAAAAATTAGCAACTTCAACTAAGACTGTATATAGTTGTCCAAGTGGCTATAAATTAGATGGTAAGTATTGTATTAAAACAATACTTGCTGATACAACATCAGCGAAAGTAACAACTGTTTCTACAACTAAAGTAGAAGTGCCTGCTATTGTAAAAAAAGTTGAGGGAGAAAAGACACTTTTAAATACTATTAAGACTAGTGTTCGTGAGTATGTAGATAGAATTGAAACAACAACACCAGGTCAAACTACTACAACAACTATTCCATATACTTGTACAAAAGAACAAACTACTAGACAATGTTCAACAACTTATACACAAAATGCATATTCTTGTAATTGTACTACTCATGTAGGTCCAACAGGAAAACCAAGTACTACTTGTAGCACATGTTATGAAACTGTACCAGTTGAAACTTGTAAGGATGTAACTTCTACATATCAAGATACATGCTATAAGAGTGTGACATCTACTACTCCAGATGTAACTACTTATTCTTGTCCAGTTGATACAATTGAAGAAGGATCTGGAGAAAACTTAAAATGTTATAAGGTTGTTAAAAAATATAGTTGTCCAGCAGAAGCAAATTTAAAAGAGGGAAGTGGATCTAGTCTTAAATGTTATAAAGTCAAGGAAGGATCAGTTACATATACTTGTCCTGATAGTACTTATACATTAAGTGCAGATAAGTGTTATAAGTATATTAATGAAGAAAGTACACAATATATTTGTAAAGATGGTTATAAATTAGAAGGAACTTTATGTAAGAAATATACTACTGAAAAAATTAAAGCAAATTCCAAGAAAGTAACTACTAAATATTATAAATATCAATGGAGTACTAAGACATCAATTCCAGGATGGACTAAGACTGGTAAAACTAAAACTATAAATGGAAAAGAGATTTGTAAATAAATCTCTCTTTTTTTTTCATTTTGTTGTATAATATTAAGTAGATTTTTAAATTGAGGTGTATTATGAAAAAAAATAAAAATATAATTATTATTATTAGTATACTATTTGGATTTGTATTATTTTTTATATTGTCATTTATGATATCTGGTAATACTAGTGAACCACTAAAAGAAAATGTAAATATTGATGAATGGTATAGTGAAACTCAAAAGGATGAATATGTCATTACTGTAATCGGACAAACTACTTGTCCAAACTGTAAAGCTTATAAACCTATTATTTCAAGTTTATCTACTAAATATAAACTTAACTTATATTTCTTTGAAAGTGATATGTTAGAAGAAGAAGAATATAATAAATTAATTAGTTCATATGAGGAATTTGACCATGAATATGTTCCATTTACGGCTATTACTAAAAATGGTAAAGTATTAACTACGACTGTTGGGAAAAAAGAGAAAAATGAACTAATTGAATTTTTAAAAGAATATGGAGTTATTAAAAACTAGTAATCTAGTTTTTTTTAATGTATAATTTAAGTTGTAAGTAATTATTTTTATTACTTAGGAAAGCGAGGTATTAAAAATCGTATATTATGAAAAAATTATTATCGTATTCAATAATTATTTGTTTTATATTAATATTTGTTAAATACAGATATAGTGATTATGATATTAAATATGAAATTGGTGATTATAAAATAAGAACTAGTTATAGTGATAAAAGATTATATTATGAAATTACTGATGGTAATAAAACATATAATTTTGATGTATATATGAGAAGAAGTCTAAGTAAAAAAAATATTACAAATATTAAAACTATTGAGGGAGATAATTTTAATTGTATATATCCTGTAGTAAAAGATATAGAAACTTATCCTTTATGTTATATAGGGGATGAGTTTACTGATTATAATTTAATTGATTCAGAATTACTTGAGTCGTATAAAAAAGAAACAATTAACATTGAAAAATCCGAAAAAGATTTTATTTATTATAATAATTTAGATAATAGTGAGTATATTGCTTTATGGAATTATAAAGGTTATATAGTAATGAATGGAAAAACTTATAATAATATTGATTTATTCAAAAAAGATAAATATGATAATACTCTTTCTTATTTAATAAAAGATACTTTGTATATAGCTGATTATGATCAAGAGCATGAATATAATAAATTAATAACTTTGAATTTAAAAACACTTAAAAAATCAGAAATTATTCTTAATAAAAAGATAGATTTTGATTCATATTTTGTGGGTCATATTAATAAAAAATTATACATATATGATAATAAAAATAGTATATTATATGAAATAGATATTAGAAATGGAGAAACTGAAATAAAAGGAAATAATGAAATTGGTTTTGTGAAATATAATAATGGTAAGTTTATTGTATGTAGTAAATCTGAATATAAAATAAACAAAATAAAATATGATATAAATGAATCAATATACATATATACGAACAATAATGGTTTATTTAAAACAATAAAAGAAAATAGTAAGTTAATACAGAAAATTACAAATGATGATGTAAAACTTATTAAAGAAAATAATAATAAAATATATTATTTAGATGTAGATAGTTTTTATATGTATACTCCTAATAATGGAAATGAATTAATATTTTATAATTATGAATTATCTTTTAATAATGAAAATACAATATTCGTATATTTAAATAACTAAATTTAAAAAAATACATATAATACTTTAGGTGATTAAAGTGTTAGATTATGAAATTAAAAATAGTATAGAAAGTCCTTTTTATAGTATATATGAAATTAAAAAAGGAGATACATTATATAAGATATCTAAAGAATATAATGTAAATACTAAGTTACTTGCTGAATTAAATGGTCTTGATTTAGATGATTATATTTATCCAGGTCAAGGTCTATTGGTTCCTAAAAAAGATGTAAGTTATTATATTACTAAAGATGGGGATACGATTTTTGTGGGGAATAATGAGTAAAATTATTGATTTATTTAGAAAAAAGTTTATAATATAAAGCAAGATAGGGGATTTGCTAATGGAAGAGGATGAAAAAATTAGTCTTGAAATGTCTAATAACTTGAACTATGCTTTATCAAATTTAAAACAAGCTATAGAAGAGATAAATGTTTTAGAAGATAAGACATACTTTGAATTGACTAAACAACAAATAATTGATTATTTAAATTATGTTTATGCAAACATAAAGGACTGGAAAAAGAGTTATGAAACAAAAAATTATAAAATAATTACAGATAAATATAAAGAAATAGAATCTATTATTTCACAATTAGAATTTTGTTTAGTTGAATTTGATAATAAGTTTCATATAGAAGGCATATCATATTCTATATTCCAAATTGGCAAAATTATATCTAATTTAGAGAAAGAGAGTGATAAAAATGGCAGATGATAAACCAATAATAAAAGCAACTACTCCAAATAGTAGTAAATATGATGCTAAAATAGATGTGTACACATCAGATCCTAAAGGTCCTCATGAATCAATTCATATAGCAGTCGATAGCGATTCAAAGTCAGCACATATTATAGACACAACAAATGGCGGTACAGAACATACTGATGTTAAATGTTATTTAACTTCGGCTTGTATGAAATATTTTCAAGAAAAATTTGATGATAATTGTTATGAATTAACAATACTAAGATGGTTTAGAGATAATTTTGTTTCAAAGGAAGATATACAACATTACTATGAAGTAGCACCAATTATTGTTGAAACAATTAATAAAGAAGAAAAATCTGATATTATTTATGATTATATTTACGATAATATAGTAGATTATTGTGTTGAACAAATTGAACAAGGAAACTATGAGGCAGCATATAACAGATATAAAAATAGTGTTTTAGTATTAGAAGAACAATTTGCAAAACCAGCATTAACAGATAGATTTATAAAAACTTTAAAATTAAAAACTAATAATCAGTAAAAATTAATCATCCTATAAAATTTAGTGAAAACTAGAAATTAGGATGATTTTTTGTGCTATAAATTATAGTTAATATTAGACTTATCCTATATAGCATCCTACTTTGTAGGATGAATTTCGTAAGTACGAAATAAGCATGGTGCATATACAAGCCCTTATTTCATAAGGAAAAGTGAGTATATATGCACCATTTTCTTATCCTGCTATTCGATATTTTAATAGATTCTTAACTATTTTAGAATGATAGACAAAACTTTCCATTGTAAATGACTTGATTCTTATATTTTAAGAGAGGTATCATACATGCAAAAGGAGATGATGTTTATGAATATGAAGGAGGACTATGATATTAAGTAATATTATTAGGTATGTCTATAACACACCTAATAATATTACTAAAACAAAATTTAAAGCCATAGAATTTATTGGGGGTATTAAACTCTATGGTTAAATACAAAGTTAATTTGAAATTTAAAGAAAATGGAAAATCTTTAAATGAAACAATAACTAATGTATTAAAAATTGAACTAGAAAAAAGAACAAATACGACTTGTAATATTTTAAAAAAGGAGTTACCATTCAAGCATACTCATTATTCCCAAATGGAAGGGAGTAGGAATTGATGATAGGGAATAGTAGTTTTAAAGCAGGAATATATATAAGATTATCAAGAGATGATGGAAATATTGAATCTGATAGTATTGTTAGTCAAAGAAGTTTACTTAATCAGTATGTTAAAGAAAATAACTACAATATAATAGATGAATATGTTGATGATGGATTTACTGGAACTAATTTTGAAAGACCATCATTTAAAAGAATGATTAGTGACATTGAAATTGGCAAAATTAATATGATTATTACTAAAGATATGTCTAGATTAGGTAGAGATTATATAGGTACAGGAGAACTCATTGAAAAGTATTTTCCAAATAAAAATGTTAGGTATATTGCTATTAACGATGGTATTGATACATTTATAGATAATACAAATAATGATATAGCACCTTTTAAAGCTATAATGAATGATATGTATGCTAAAGATATTTCTAAAAAAGTTAAAACAAGTTTGCATTCTAGAATGAAAGAAGGATTGTATGTATCTGGTAGATGCCCATTTGGTTATATGAAAGATCCAAATAATAAAAATCATTTAGTCATAAATGAAGAACAAGCAGAAGTAGTTAAATTAATATTTGATTTGGCGCTTAAAGGTAATACTTACCACTATATTGCTCAAGAATTAACTAAAAGAAAAATTAAAACACCAGCATCCTATTATAACTATGTTTGGAATACTAAGTGTATAAATACAAATTGTATTTCACAAGAATATGGTGTATGGGTTGATACAACAATTAAATCAATTTTAACTAATAGAATTTATGTAGGTGATGTAGTGCAAGGTAAAACTAAAAAGATTAATTATAAACTTAAAAAGACGGTTAAAAATAATCCAAATGATTACATTGTAGTTGAAAATATACATGAACCAATAATTGATAGAGATACATTTAATTATGTTCAAACTTTATTACCTAAAAATGTTAAAAGACCAGAAAAGAAACGATTTTATTTATTAGATGGACTTTTATATTGCGGAGATTGTAAACATCGTATAACTATTAGATATCAAACTAAAACTGACAGAAGTTATACAACTTGTGATTATTATAGAACATATTCAAAATATCATGTTTGTACAACTCATACAAATAATTATGAAGTATTAGAAAGTGTAATTTTAGAAAACATAAAAGAAATATGTAAAAGGTATTTAGATAAAAATAAAATAAAAGATTCTATTGGCAATATAAAATTTGAAGATAATACTTTAAAAATAAAAAAACAAATAGAAAGTTTAGAAATAGCTAATAATAAATTAATAGAAAGTCTAGATAAGACTTATATGGATAGGTTAAAAGGAATTATTGATGAGGAACAATACATAAGAATAAGTGAAAATCTAAAACAAGAAATAGCTAATAATAAATTAAGTATTGATAGTCTTAAAAATGAACAAATAAATGAAAATAAAGTAGATAATAAACAAATAGAAAAATATATAAATGAATTTTTATCATTAGAAAATTCAACTAGAGAATTAATAATTAATTTAGTAGAAAAGATTTATATCTATCAAGATAAAACGATAGATATTATATTTACATTTAAAAATGTTACATAAAAAATGTATCTGGGGATACATTATATAATGTTAGTAAGACATTTGGTATTAATCAGGAAGATTTAGTAAGGCAAAATAAAACAATATATTTACTTCCAGAACAAATGATTTTTTATAAAAGAGATTAGAATATCTAGTCTTTTTTTTTTATAAATGATATAATTACTATAATAGGAGTTGGTTAGATGATAATAAAAAAGCCATATGCTTTTTTAATTAAGAATTTTAGGGTCATTCATGGACTTATTTTTGCTATGCTTCTTTATTTGACTTTTAAATTATTTTCTATATATTCTTTTTTTAGTGAATATGTATCTAACCATTATTATATAAACACTGGAACATTAGAAAGTGAATATATTAATTTTATAATGTTTATAGTAGCAAGTTTAGTTATTATAGTATCTATTATAATATTTTATCTATTATCTGTGAAAAGAAAAGAAAATAAATCTTACATGATAATAGTAATATACAATGTATTACTTATAATTTATTTTTTTGTGATGTTTAGAGTATTTCAAGATTTAAATATAAATTCCTTGGATACTGAAACTGTCAGATTTTATAGAGATATTTCAATGATTGCACTAATACCAGAGGCTATATTTATGTTAATTATGCTTGGTAGAACACTTGGATTTAATATAAAACAATTTGATTTTAAAAAAGATTTAGAAGAAATAAATATAGATAGTAGTGACAATGAGGAAATAGAGCTATCTCTTGGTAATGATACATATAAATTTAAAAGATATATAAGAAAGTTATTTAGACTAGGTAAATATTTTGTTTTAGAAAATAGATTATTTGTTATATGTGTTAGCTCAGCAATAGTTTTAATACTATGCGTTACAATATTCATGAATATAAACGTTTATGGTACAAATTATGAAGAAAATACTCAAATAGTGGCTAATACAGTATGGTATAAAGTTAATTCTAGTTATTTAACGACAACTGATATTAATAATAAAGTAATTAATAAAGGAAAAACTTATTTGATTGTAAAAGTAGAGGCTGAAAATAAATTATCAAAAACATATACTCTCTCAAGAGAAACATTTAGATTAGAATTTGAAAATGATATATTATTTCCAATATTTACATTAAGTAACAGTTTTATTGATTTTGGTGAACTTTTTGTACCAAGAGAATTAAAGGCTAATGAAAATAGGGAATTTGTTGTAGTATATGAATTAGATACAAAAAAAATATCATCATCTTCATTTACCTTTAAAATTAAAAATTATAATGAAAAGGCATTAGGAGATATACAAGCTCCTTATAAGGATATTATATTAAAACCAAAAAATATAAATGATATACAAATAGAAGAAGAATATAATATACCATCTTCCTTAGATTTTAAGAAAACTATTTTAAATAATTCTAAATTGGAAATAAGTGAATATAATATTAATGATACTTATATTGAAACATATGAACAATGTGAAAATGAAATATGTAAAAATATTAAGTATATAGTTGCTCCAAATAATATTGGTAAAGGAGAATTAACTATATTAAAATTAAAATCAGATCTGCAGTTAGATGATAATCTATATTTAAAAAAGTATATAAGTATTCCATCTGAATTTTTAGAAAAATATGCATATTTAGAATATAATTATTTAGGAACGAAATATATTTCTTATTTAGAAGCAATACCAGTTAAATATAATAAAGATAAATATTCTTATTTACAAGTGACAAAAAATATCAAATATTCAAATGATATTAAATTAATTATATTAATTAGAGGAATAAAATACACAATTAACTTGAAATAAAGCATATAATTTGTTATAATTATATGCGTATGGAGCCATAGCCAAGTGGTAAGGCACAGGTCTGCAACACCTTCATCGTCGGTTCAAATCCGACTGGCTCCTCCAATTAATGTAATATTATATCCAATTTTATGAGTTGAATTGGTTTTTTTTTACTATAAAAAATATTTATAAATATAGACCTAAATTGCTATATAAAAGATAATAATACACAAAAAAATCATGACTAACAATCATGATTTTTACATTTTTCAGAATTATATTCTATTTCTAAAGTGACATGTTCAATATCATTATCCTTTAATACTTTTTTAATATCATTTTTTAAAGTTATTATTTCTTTTTGAGTGACATCTTTATTAAGAGATACATGGGCAGTCATACAATTATTAATAGCATCAACTGACCATACATGTATATGATGAATATCTTTAACATTATCAAATTTATCTTTTATTATCTTTTTTAAATTATCAATGTTAATATTTTTAGGAACTTTTTCCATAAATATATCAAATATTTCTTTTAAGTTTTTATAAACATGTAATAGTATAAATAATGCAATAAGTATTGATAGTATTGGATCGATAATTAATAGTCCAGTTATTTTTATTACTACACTTCCTAATAATACAGCTAACCAACCAAATACATCTTCAAGCATATGCAAATTAATTGCTTTTTCATTATGTTTAATACCTTTAGAAGTTTTATAAGCGGCATAACCATTTATCATAACACCAAATATTGCAAATATAATCATCGCATCATGATTAACTTCTTCTGGTTGAAATAACCTAGGTATTGCATTTATTATAACAAATCCTGAACCAATTAATAGAACAACTGATGCAAGTAAAGCTCCCACTAATGAGTATCTTAAGTATCCATATGTATATGTTTCATCTGGATTCTTTTTACTTTTTCTTTCTAATAAATACGATATTCCAATTGAAAAGGAATCTCCTAAATCGTGTATTGCATCTGAAAATATAGAAATGCTATTTGTTAAAATTCCGCCAAAGAACTCAAGTATTGAAAATATTAAATTAAGAAAAAAAGCTGCTTTAATATTTTCTGATGCTTTATTTGCTAGTTCTTTAATATGATCATGATTTTCTTTTTTATTTTTCTTTGCCATATTTACCTCCAGGTCAATTATATCATATATTTTGCAATATATTGAAAGAATTATATATTTTTGATAAAATTATTTATGGTGGTTAGTAATGAATATTTATGATTTATTGTTATTATGCAATATTAGAACTGAAGTAGCTTTATTAGCTTTAGTAGGTATATGTATTATTTTTTTAATAATTATTTTAACTATTATTAAAAAAAAGAAAGAAAAGTAGTATGAATAAAAAAGTAGTAGTACCTATATGGTGGTTATTTTGGATTATATATTTAGAATTTATCTATAGAATATTTATAGTAGGTAATTTTTTTACAATGAATACTTTATCTGTAGTACTTTTTAGTTTTTTATGGATAATATTTTTTTCTTTGATAACTACCTTATTTAAGGAAAGAGTAAATAGAATAATTACAATTTTAATATTATCGTTTATAATTTTAATAACATTAGCACAGATTGTGTATTTTAATTTTTATAATTCAATATTTTCATTTTTTTCATTAACAACTGGTACTGGACAAGTAATGCAATTTTGGCAGATGATTATAGATGTTATACTTAGAATTTGGTATATATTTGTTCTTATATTAGTTCCATATATTTTGTTTTTAATATTTAATAAAAAAATTGTATCATATAGAAGACTTAAATTATCAGGATATATTATAACATTATTAATTGGAGTTATTTCGTTAGTAGGAACGACTATTTATATAAAAATGGACAATAAGGGAATTTATTCATTAAATAGATTAATATATTCTACACATGCGCCAATGTTAACTATAGATAAAACTGGTTTATTTACTATGCAAGCAATAGATATATATAGATATTTATTTGGTTTTGATGAAGAATATATCTTTCCTGTTGAAAAAGAAGAAACTGAAAAGGAAGATGTTGAAGAAGAGGTTAAAAAAATAGAATATAATAAATATGATATAGATTTTGATTTGTTAATAAGCAATGAAAAAAATGCTAAAGTAAAAAAAATACATGAGTATATGAAAAATGTAGAGCCTACTCAAAAAAATAAATATACTGGGATGTTTAAAGATAAAAACTTAATATTTATTACAGCAGAAGCTTTTGATTCTATTGCTATTGATGAAAATATTACTCCAACGTTATATAAAATGGCAACTGAAGGAGCTAAGTTTGATAATTATTATCAACCATTATATCCTGTATCGACTTCAGATGGTGAATATTTAAATGTTATGTCACTAATTCCAAAAGAAGGTGTTTGGAGTTTTGCAAAAACAGGATCATTAGATATGAAATTTGCAATTGGAAATATGTTTAAAAATAACAATTATTTAACATTAGGTTATCATAATCATCATTATAAATATTATGATAGGCATAAATCTCATCCTAATATAGGTCTTAAATATATGGGATGTAAGAATGGTCTTGAAAAGATTATGAATTGTAACAGATGGCCAAATAGTGACAATGAGATGTTACAAGCAACATTACCTAGTTATATAAATAGTACAAATCCTTTTATGGTCTACTATATGACAGTTAGTGGGCATTTGAATTATAATTTTTATGGTAATAATATGGCAAGTAGACATAAAAATGAAGTTAAAAATTTAAAATATAGTGATGCAGTTAAAGCCTATTATGCTACCCAAATAGAGTTAGATCTTGCAATGAAATATTTAATAGATGAGCTTACTGAAAAAGGTATATTGGAAGATACAGTTATAATAATTGCACCTGATCATTATCCATATGGTTTAAGTACAAAAGAGTTAAATGAGGTTAGTCTAACTGATAGAGGTGATAAATTTGAAAAATTTCATACATCTTTATTAATGTATAACCCTAAATTAAATGGAACATATATAAATGATACAATAAGTGGATTAGATATACTTCCCACAATTTATAATTTATTTGGTATAGAATATGATTCTAGATTTTATATGGGTAAAGACATATTTAGTGAAGATGAACATATAGTGATACTTTCTGATAGAAGTTGGATTACTAGTAAGGGTAAATATAATAGTGTAACAAAAGAATTTATTAAGACTGTTGATGAAGATGTTCCAGATGATTATATTGATAATATTAACATGATGGTATCTTCAAAATTTTCGGTATCAGCATCCATATTAGATGTAAATTATTTTTCTAAGGTGAGTTTAAATGTTGAAAGTCCAAGTGTGTAATTTAGATGTTAATAGCATATTAACTAGTGGAGCTTGTTTTAGATATATTATTGAAGATGATAATAGTATTACCAATATATTAAAAGATAGAGTAATTAATATAAAACAAGATAAAGATATACTATATATTAAATCATCTAATTATGATAATTTAAAAGAAGTTATATTTGATTATTTTGATTTAAATAGAGATTATGATGTAATAAACAAAGAATTAATTACTAATAATGATAATTTAAAAGATATAATTAATAGATGTAGTAATTATAGAATATTAAATCAAGATTCTTTTGAGATGTGTATTAGTTATATTATAAGCCAAAATAATAATGTTAAAAGAATTAGTAAAACAATTAATGATTTAAGTAAAGAATATGGAACAAAAGTTGTATTTGAAAATAAAGAGTATTATTTATTTCCAAATTATGAGCAAATAAAAAATATTACTAATGAAGAACTAAAGCTATTTGGCGTTGGTTTTAGAGATAAGTATATTAAAAATTTTATAGATTTTTATCCTAGTATGAAAGATTTAAACAATTTATCAACAAAAGATGCTTTAGATGAACTTATGAAAGTCAAAGGAATAGGATTAAAAGTAGCTTCATGTATATTATTATTTGGATATAAAAGATTAGATGTTTTTCCAATTGATACATGGGTAAAACAATTTATATCTAATAATTACAATATAAAGAATAATCAAAAAGAAATAGAAAAGTTTGCTAAAGAAAATTTTGGAAAATATTCAGGTTTAGTTATACAATATATGTTTCATAGTCAAAGGAATATTAAATAAGTTGTAATTTTAAATAATATGTGCTATTATTTTTTATAAGAGGAATAAGTATGATAAAGAATAATATTTTTAATTCTATTACTGGTTTTAATTATTTAATTTCTTTATCATTATTTTCCTTTTTTATTTTTAATATCATCTTATGATGATATTTTTTTATATAAAATTATTATGAAAGGAGTTGTATATAAAAAAAGAAAATTTTGTTTAATAATTAAATATTTAAGGAGGAAATATATGAAAGAGATTATTTTAAATCATCCTATGATTACACATAAATTATCAATATTAAGAGATAAAAATACAGGTACAAAAAAATTTAAAGAATTAATTAGTGAAATATCAATGATCCTTTGTTATGAGGCAACAAAAGATGCAATTATGCACGATATAACTATAAATACACCACTTGAAGAATTAAAAACAAAATATATAGATGAAGATGATTATGCATTTGTTCCTATTTTAAGAGCAGGGATGAGTATGGTAGATGGTATATTAAAAGTAATGCCTAATGCTAAAATAGGACATATAGGACTATATAGAAATGAAGAAACATTAGAGCCAGTTGAATACTATTATAAAATGCCTAGTAATATAGAATCTAGAGAAGTATTTATTTTAGATCCAATGTTAGCAACTGGAGGCAGTGCACTAGCGACTATAAAAAAATTAAAAAAAGATGGTGTTAAAAAAATAAAATTTTTATGTATCATAGCTTCTCCTGAAGGAATTGAAAACATTAAAAAAGAATTTGATGATGTTGAGATTTATTGTGCTAGCAAAGACAGATGTTTAAATGAGAAAGGTTATATATTACCAGGACTAGGGGATGCTGGAGATAGAGTTTATGGAACTAAATAATGTAAAATATAAGTAATTTATATTTATTACAATTAAATAGTGCTATAATTAAAATATGATAAGTAAAGTATTAAAAGAAAATTTGATTTATTTAATATTATTAATTTTATTAATTATTAGTTTTGTATTGCTATTTAATTCATCTTTATATGATAATATTGAATTAATAGATTATAAAGTGTTTGAAATTATGAGCAATATAGCTAATGACAATTTGACATTTGTATTTAAAATTTTCACTTTTTTAGGGGATTTTTACATACCAATTATAATAATCGTGTGTTTATTTTTGAATTTTCAAAATAAAATATACGCTTATCTACTATCATTTAGTTATTTGTTTACAGGTATGGTTACATTTATAATTAAATCTTTAATTTTAAGATCTAGACCAACAATAGCACTTATTATGATTCCAAAGAGTTATAGTTTTCCAAGTGGACATACTCTTACATCTTTCGTTTTTTACATAGTACTTTGTTATTTACTTACTATTAAGTCAGAAAAAAGAGTAAAAATTTTATCTTACTTATTAACACTTTTGTTGGTAATATTAATAGGTTTTTCAAGAGTATATTTAGGCGTTCATTTCTTTTCTGATGTAATAGGTGGTTTAATTATTGGAATAATTACATTAGTTTTAATTATAAGTATTATTAGAAAGAATTTTAAGGAGAAGTTATGAAAAGAGCATTAGTATTAGAAGGTGGAGGAGCTAAAGGAGCATATCAAGTTGGAGCAATTAAAGCGTTAACTCAAAAAAAAATTTATTTTGATGCGGCTGGGGGTACTTCAATAGGAGCAATCAATGCAGCATTTTATGTATGCAGAAAGTTAAATTCTATGTATAAGTTATGGTGTAGTATAGATAGTGAAGACTTATTTGGAATAGATGTTGATATGTTAGATAATTTTCATGAAAAAGACTTTACTATAAAAGACATAAAAGAAGGATTCACTAGTGTAAAAAAAATAATTAAAAATTTAGGTATAGATACTACTAATATAAGAAAATTAATTAACAAACATTTTGATGAAAAATCATTTAGAAGAAGTAAAATAGATTATGGACTAAATACATTTAATTTGAGTGACTTTAAGCCAGTAGAGGTATTTAAAAAAGATATTCCTGAAGGAAAACTTGGTGACTATATTTTATCTAGTGCATATTTACCATTTTTTAAATTAGAAAAAATAATAGATGATAAATACTATTTAGATGGTGGAGTATATATGAATTGTCCTGTTGATATGTTTATTAATGCGGGGTATGATGAAATATATGTAGTAAAAGCATGGAGAAGCAAATTAAAATATAAACAGAAAAAAGGAGTTAAAGTACATATTATTACTCCTAGAGAAGATTTAGGATCTATTGTAAGATTTACGCCATCAGCTGCTAAATATAGAATGGCACTAGGTTATTATGATACATTAAAGTATTTATATAATTTAGATGGAAATAAGTATTATTTTAAAAAATATAGTGATGAGTATTATGCAAATCTATTTGATAAAAAAGTATATAAGAAAATAGAAAAAATGTATAATAAAAGTATATTTATAAAAAAAGATAAAGATTTTATTTTAAAAATAATAGAGAAAATATGCAAAGAAAATAATATAGAAAGATTTAGAATATATAATTTACCATATTTATTAACTAGATTAAAATATAAAATGACAAAGAAAAAGAATGATAAATATTATTACTTTATAAAAAATATAAAAATTGAATTTGAATAGAATTCAATTTTTTGTTAAAAAAATCAATTTAGTGTTGAAAAATCAATAATATATGATAAAATATTATTACTGATGCAGGTATAGTTCAACGGTTAGAATGTGGCCTTGCCAAGGCTAAGATGCCGGTTCGATTCCGGTTACTTGCTCCATTGTTTTTAATCCCTTGTTTTTTTAATTTTCAAGGGTTTTTATTTTGTCAAAATAAAGGGAGTCAAATCATTCTATATTTAAATATCAATTCATTGTACTATTTTGTAAATAAAATAAGTTTTAAAATATTATTTAACTAAAGTAATGTAACCTTTTCTCCATCTATATAAAATACATCATCATCTTCATGATATTCATCATAATATAATACAAATAAATATACTTCATTTTTACTAAATACAATTTTATTCGGGTTAAAGAATATACATTTTTTTATTAAACCTTACAATATATTTATCATAATATTTCCAATTTATTTCGCTCTGCTTAATCATATTGTTTAATGATTCTTTAAACTCGTTATTAAATATCATTCTTTCTATTTTAAACGCGCCAATATTATTCACCTTTAATTCAAGCAATTAATATCGCATAATTTTATAAATATTCAGTAAAAAATAAAAAAATCTCTTATGTAATAAAGAGACTTTCTATTATAATTTTTTTGTTTTTCTGTCATATCTAAAATTTTCGTCTAAATATTCTCCATCTTTAAGTGTAACGTATGGCAAATCATTTTCTTCCATATATTTAACCACGTCATACATTAGATGTGATTCCCCATGATTTGGTGTATCATAATGAGGAATTGGCATGAAATCAATAATGCCCAATCCTTCCCAGATAATACTACCATAATTGTATGGATCTTTTTTTGGATCATCTACTAAATCAATCCCATGCAAATCTTTTGCAAGAACACAAATTCCAGCACTAAAACCTGAATATAAGTAATCAGGTAAATTGGCTATATTTCTTAAATATTCATCAAATCCACTCAATTTCATTGCTCTTCTTAAACAAAATGTATTACCACCAATTACATAAAATGCTTTAATGTTTCCAATATCAGCAATCATTTTTTCTTGATTATTAAAATAATCTCTTAAATCTAATATTTGTGTTTCAAATCCAATTTCTTCTAAATCTTTACATTTGTCCAGAACTTTTTGTGTTTTAATTTCACTATCAGGATATATATCACCAGCATTCGGAATAATTATAATTTTATTTCCGTTTTTATTTTTCCATTCTATTAATTTATCAGTATTATTTCCTAATCTATATGATGATAAATATAATTCCATAATATCACTCCTTTTAATATTATATCATAGTTTTCCATATATTTGCTAATGTTTATAAGAATTTTCAGAAAATTTGTAAGTTTTTTGTATACTTTTTTTGAGATATTGATGAAATGTTTTGTGTCTATTGTGTCATAATAGTGGCATTTTTGTAGGTTTATGTGTTATCTCAAATTATAGTAATTTAAAATCAATAAATTCAAATTATTTACTTAATAATCTTATCATTTAGAATAATTTTACTTGATATTTTTTCATAAAATTGTTAACCTTTGAAGAGAATTAAAACATAGTTTTCCCTTAATTTATAGGTATATATTGTTCAAAAAAGGTTTGTAAGAGTTTCATTATTTGCTCCATAAAGAAATACACTCGAACTTTTCGAGTTTTTTTATTATAACTAACTTAATATATATTAAAATTTATATAGTATTAATAAACGATATAATATTATTTTTTTAACATTTTATTTAGATATTTATTGAAACCTTATTAAATAATATAAATTTAACTATGTTAGATAATAAAAATGTAAGTTTTTACAAACGGAGAATTAATATGCTATAATATATAATTAACAAAGGGAGGTCTTGAAAAATGGCAAAATTAATAGATATTAAAGGTTATTGTAATACTTTTGGAAATTATGAATTTAATGAAGATAATATGTGGAAAGGACAATTATTATTAGAAGAAGATGGTTGGTTTGAAGGTATTGTAAATGATGTAGTAAGTCAATGTGCAGAAGATAAAATGATATTTGGTATTTACCATCCTGGTAAAATAATAGAGTTATTTAAAGTATCTTCAGTTAATAAGAGTGATCCATTTATATTTAGAGAAACGATGTGTGCTAAAGGTAATGATGGGCAATTCTCTACAATAGGAATTTTTGGGGAAGAATTATGTGGAGTGTCACATATTATAATGCAAGATGTTGATATTTTAAATCAAAATGATTATCTTAAAACATCACAAAGAAATATTGAATTTGAAAAGGAAGACTTATTAAAAAGAATTCAAATCTTTAAGAAAAACAATGTTTTTGAAAAACTATATGCTAATACTTTAGCAAGAAGAAAACAATTATCTAAAATTGTTTTAAGAGATTATGTGTATGTAATTTTTCCTAGTGCTCAAGCAGAAAAAGTTATGTTAGAACTACAATCTATTAATGATAAAGGTGAAGATGATAGTATTGATGGTGTAAAAAAACTTGTTAAATAAATATATAATAAAATATAAATGAAAATAAAGAATTATTGTTAATAAATTATTTTACATTGGAGTTGATGTTATGAGTAAGTATGAAACATTTATTTTTGATTTGGATGATACGCTAATAGATAATAATCAATCTATTAAATATGCATTTACTATTATGATTGGTAAATTAGGATTAGAATATAGTGATGAATTATATTTAAAATGGAAAAAATTTGATACTTATTATTGGAATATTTGGGAAAGTGGTAAAATGTATATTCCTGAAACAATAAAGACTCTTGAAGATAAGATAACATATTTAAGAGTAAATAGGTTTATACTATTTTTTAAGGATTTACAATTAGATTTTGATACCGCTGTTAGTCTTAATGAACTATATTGTTGTATGTTAGGTGTTAATATACATGAAATAGAAAATGCAAATAGGCTGTTAAGTGATGTATATTCTAGTTATGAAATTTTAGTTGCGACTAACGGACCTAGAGAAGCTGCTATTAATAAATTAGAAAAGTCTAAATTAAATTCATATATCTCCGGACTAGTTTGTTCAGAAGATGTTGGTTTTTCAAAACCAATGCCAGAATTTTTTGATTTTTTATATGATATTACAGAAAATAAAGATAAAACTAAGATGTTATTAATTGGAGATTCATTAACAACTGATATATTAGGTGGAATGAATAATGGAATTGATACTTGTTGGTTTAATCCTAATAATAGTTTTCTTCCAGATGAATATCATCCTACTATGACTATAAGTAACTTATTGCAATTAAAGAAAAAAATATAAGTGAATTTTTAATATCAACCTCGCTTCTTGGACTAAGAAGTGGGGTTTTGTTCATTTATGATAATTTTTTTAATGAAATAGTAAATAAAAATGTTTGTATTATTGATAAATTTAATATTCACATGTTATAATTGTTAATGAAGATACTAGTTAGGAGGGGACACAATGCTTGTAAGTAAGAAGTGGATAGATTATGAATGTATTGATGCAGGTAATGGTGAGAAACTTGAAAGATGGGGAAATATAATTCTTAGAAGACCAGACCCATGGGCATTATGGACTCATGAGGATACTAAGGAGTGGAATATATACCATGCAATTTATCATAGAAATGATAAAGGTGGTGGATATTGGGAAAATAAAAAGAAATTTAATGATTTTTGGACAATTAAATATAGAGAGTTAACTTTTAAAGTTAGTCCAACTGGTTTTAAACACACAGGTCTATTTCCAGAACAAGCAGCTAATTGGGATTTTATTATTGATAAGATTCAAAATGCTAAAAGGGAAATTAAAGTATTAAATTTATTTGCTTATACAGGTGGGGCAACAATCGCAGCTTCATATGCAGGCGCAAAAGAGGTTGTTCATGTAGATGCATCATCTGGTATGAATGAGTGGGCAAAAGAAAATGCAAAATTATCAAATTTAGAAAAAAATAAAATTAGGTATATTTGTGATGATTGTTTAAAATTTGTAGAAAGAGAAAAAAGAAGGGGGAATAAATATGATGCAATTATCATGGATCCACCTACTTATGGTAGAGGACCAGCAAAAGAATTATGGAGATTTGAAGATAGTTTAAATAAATTAATAGATTCATGTATTGATTTATTAAGTGATAAGCCACTATTTATACTTATTAGTTCTTATACTAAAGGAATAACACCTGAAATACTAAAAAATATATTAATAACTAGTACAAGTAGTAAATTAATTAAAGGCAAAATTACAACTGAAGAATTAGGATTACCAATTACAAATTCTAAATTAGTACTTCCTTGTGGAGTATATGGAAGGTGGGAAAATGATGAAATTTAAAAATACAGTTAAAACTATATTTGTTACATATTTATGTCTTTTAGCAATATGTTTATATGTACTATCGCTTATTTCTTATACAAAAAAACCACTTTCTTCTTTATCTGCCTCTTTATCAAATCCAATTATTGAAAGTGAACCATTAGATTATAGAATATTAGATAAAAATGATTATACTAATTATTATTGCGGCGAAGTAGAATATTTTTATAAAAAAGAAGGAATTAATTATTATTTAAATTGTGCATCAAGTGATAATATATATATTGAATGGTCTAATGGTAAAATAACAACATTATTGTATGGATTAAAATATGATAATTTGGATATTGATTATTTAATTGAATATAAAGGATTAAATGTGAATAAGGATGTTTAAAAATATTAATATTTTATATGAAGATAATCATTTATTAGTAGTTGAAAAACCAATTAATATACCAGTTCAAGCAGATAGTAGTAAAGATGAGGATTTACTTACTATTTTAAAAAAATATATTAAGGAAAAGTACAATAAACCAGGTAATGTTTATTTAGGATTAGTACATAGACTTGATAGGCCTGTTGGCGGTGTTATGGTTTTTGCAAAAACTAGTAAATGTTCATCTAGATTATCAGAGCAGATTAGAACTAATAAATTTATTAAAATATATAATGCTGTTTGCTTAAATAAAATAAATGATTCTGGTAGATTAGAAGATTATTTGTTAAAAGATACAAAAAAAAATATAGTAAAAGTTGATAAGAGTGGTAAGAAAAGTATTTTATATTATAAAAGACTGGATTATAGAGATAATTTATCGTTAGTAGAGATAAGACTAGAAACTGGTAGAAGTCATCAAATAAGGGTACAATTATCAAATAATAATAATCCATTATATGGTGATCAAAAATATAATAAGAATTCAAAAGTAGGACAACAATTAGCTTTATTTGCGAAAAGATTAGAGTTTAATCATCCCATTAGTAATGAGCATATGATATTTGAATTACAATTACCAGATAGAAAACCATTTGATATATTTAAGAGGTGAGATGTTTTGAGTAGAATTAATTTAACTATTGATTTAGAAGATAAAAGTAAATTTATAAGTGAATATAATAAAAAGACTTTAAACAGGGAGTTAAAAGAATATATATTAAATGAGCTTGTTGGATATGATACTAATGATAAGCTAAAAATTAGAATAAATGTATCATATAATTTAAGTGAAGAAGATAAAAAAGAATATATAAAAGTATTAAAGAAAGATTTTAAAGAAAACTATATTGATTTGAGATATGATGCTAAGATGAATTATATAAAGAGTGTTATACTTATTTTAATTGGAATATTATTTTTAATAGTTGGTTTCGTATTCTTAAATAATAATGATAGTTTAATGTCTGAAATATCAAATATTGGTGGATGGTTATTAATCTGGGAAAGTGGTTATGCAATAATATATACATTAGCTGATAGAAGAAAAGAAATGCAAAGATATAAACAAATAATAAATTCAGAAATAGAATTTAATAAATAGGTGATAAAAATGGAAAAAGAATTTGAAAATGATACTAATTATTTAGATCAACACTTTTTAATAGATAAATCAATAATTAATGCATTTATTGACGCATCTAATTTAAAAATTGATGATAAAGTAGTAGAAATAGGTCCAGGAAAATGTGAAATAAGTGATATAATTGCAAGAAAGGTTAACTTTTTAACTTGTATAGAAATAGATAGGAATTTAGAGCATTTTATTAATGTACTTAAAGATAAACATGATAATGTAGATGTAATTTATGGTAATGCCCTTAATGTATTTATTCCAAAATGTAACAAAATAATATCATCTCTTCCATATTCAATTACTGAACCTTTTATTGAAAAATTAATAAGATGTGATTTTGATTGTGCTATATTAATAGTTGGTAAAAAGTTTGCAGATTCTGTTATTGATAAAAAAATAACTAAACTTGCTCTACTTACTAATTCATTTTTTAGAGTAGAAAAAATTATGGATATAGGTCCAGATGCCTTTGATCCAATGCCAAGAGTAATGTCTTCTATGATTAAGTTATATCCAATAAAAAGAGAAGAATTAAATTATAGTTTTAAAAAGTTTATATTTAGAGAATTATTCTTTAATAGAAACAGAAAACTTAAAAACAACTTAATGGAAGCTTTAATTGAGTTTGTTAAACTTCACGATAAAAAATTAACTAAAAAAGAAAGTAAAGCAATAATTGAAGAATATAATTTACCAAAAGAAATGCTTAATAAAATGATGGAAAACTT
Source organism: Bacilli bacterium (assembly GCA_051872765.1). Lineage (GTDB taxonomy): Bacteria > Bacillota_I > Bacilli_A > RF39 > UBA660 > CAG-1000. Next base: position 90,756 of record JBJEED010000091.1, read on the forward strand.
ATCAAATGAAGAATATCAACTGTTGTATGATGCTTTAAAATAAAGTATAATAATCTTTAGTTTTGCAGTAAAATCTTGTAAAACCATATATAAAAAGGGCTTAA
>JBJEED010000092.1:0-5505 GCA_051872765.1 Bacilli bacterium
AATATATTTTTTTGAAAAATAAAAGAGTATTGAACTTTGTCAACACTCTGAAAAGTTTTCTATTTAGAAAACTCTATTTTATTTCTATATTGCAAGTAACATCATTATTAATATTTAAAAATTCATATTTATTAATTCCATTTTCAATTATAGATTCTTGAGGTATTACATCACCACAATTTAAGTTAACAATTTTATCCGTTAATCTAGTAATAGTAAAAATAAAATTTTCACCCTTATTTACTTTATTTACCTTATTAATACCATTGCTAATTTTTATATCAGTTGAGGATGCAAAATCTTCTATATTTTCTATTGTTACATTATAGACTGGTATAACTATTTTATAAAAGTTTATAGTGCATGTTGTATTATTTGTTAATTTATCAAAAATTAAACTATTGTTATCATAAGTTGCATTTTGATTATTAGTACATTGTATTTTGGGATTATTATAGCCTAAATCGGGTTCAATAACTATTGATTTTGCATCTCCATACAATACTTTTTCTGTTGTTGTTCCTTTACCATTAATAACATCAATATTTATAATTAATTCTTTTTTTTCAAAATTTATAGTACAAGCTATGTCTGAAGTAATTGCGCTGATATTAATAGTATTAGTACTTTCATCCCATGTAGCTTCTTTGTTATTTGCGCAAATAACGCTCTCAAATTCAAATCCTTCATTAGGAATCATTTTAAATGAACCATCTGTTTCTCTTTCAACAGTTTTAGCATTTTTCTCGTCTTGTATTCCATTTATAACATTAAAAGTAATTTCATATTTAGCATTAACAAAATATAATTTACATAAACCATCTTTACCATTGGTTTCAAATTCCCATTTATTTTCGTTAAATGTACCAGTAATATTATTAGTACAATTATATCTTTTAAAAATATATTTTTTTTCTTCAGTATTATCACTAGGAGTAATAGTGTTATCTTGTCTAGGTAATTGATCAACTTTTTCATCTTCTAAATAGTATTCAAATATAATATTATTAGTTTCAGTTTCATTAGGATTATTATTCAAATCTTTATTTTTAACACATTGAGTATATCCTATGACAGTACAAATAGAAAAGATTATAAATAATATAGTGAGTGTTACAAATAAAAATTTATTTTTCATCCTTCACCTCTTTACTTTACTAATTATATAATGATAAAAAATTATAGTCAAGAAATTGATAGAATATTAATCTATAGTAAATTGTAAAAAAGTATGAAAAACTATTAAAAAATATTTGACTTTTATATATTCTTTTTATATAATATTCCCGGTACATTTTAATGGAGATGTAGTTTCTGTGGGAAGGAAATGATTATAGTTGCAAATATAATCAACATCAAAGTAAGAAGGGAAAAAATATGAAAACATTTATGTTAAGAAAAGAAGACATTGAACGTAAGTGGTATGTTATAGACGCAGAGGGGCAAAATTTAGGTAAAGTTGCCGTAACTGCTGCTAATGTATTAAGAGGAAAAAATAAACCTACATTTACACCACATATAGCTTGCGGAGACAATGTAATTATTATTAATGCTGAAAAAGTTGTGCTTACTGGAAATAAATTAGAAGATAAAATGTATTATAATCATAGTGGATATCCAGGTGGATTAAGAGAAAGAAATGCTAAAACTATGAAAGAAAAATATCCAGTAGAAATGGTAGAAAGAGCAGTTAAAGGAATGCTTCCTAAAAATAGACTTGGAAGACAAATATTTAGACAATTATTTGTTTATGCTGGAAATGAACATAAACATGAAGCTCAAAAACCAGAAAGATTAGAGGTAAAGTAATATGGCAAAAAAGACTGAATATACTGCTATAGGTAGAAGAAAAAGAAGTGTTGCTAAAGTAACAATTACTCCAGGAAAAGGTATTATTACTGTAAATGGAAAAGATGTTAATGATTATATGCCTTATGAGACATTAGTAATGGATTTAGTTCAACCTCTTGAATTAGTTGATTCTAAAGATAAATATGATATTAATGTTGTTGTTAAAGGTGGAGGATTTTCTGGTCAAACTGGAGCTATAAGATTAGGTATTACTAGAGCGTTAATTCTTGCTAATCAAGAAAATAGACCAGTATTAAAATCTAATGGAATGGTTACACGTGATGCTAGAATTAAAGAAAGAAAGAAATATGGTCTTAAAAAAGCACGTAGAGCACCACAATTTAGTAAGAGATAATAATTATTTTAAATTTAACCTCGGAAATATAATGATTTCGAGGTTTTATTTTGTTTAATTTTTTTAAAAATAATATTGTTTACTATATACTTGTGATATAATGTTATGGAAAATAGGAGTTAAAAATGATAATAAATATTTTGTTGTTAATTGCAGGTTTTATTTTTCTTATTAAGGGAGCAGATCTTTTTGTCGATGGTGCATCTTCTGTAGCTCAAAATTTTAAAGTATCAAAAATGTTAATAGGCCTTACAATAGTTGCTTTTGGTACTTCTGCGCCTGAGTTTGCAGTATCTATGAGTGCATTAGCAAGTGGAAGTACAGATATGGTATTAGGTAATGTTATAGGAAGTAATATTTTAAATATTCTATTAATATTAGGAGTTGGTGCCATCATTAGACCTATTTCTATTAATGATAATACAGTAAAAAAGGAGTTACCTTTAACATTATTAATATCAACTTTGCTTGTTGTTTTATTTTTAGATGAGAAATTGGGTAATGGGTCTATAAATCAAATATCTAGGGCTGATGGAATAGTAGTTTTACTTTTCTTTTTAATATTTTTATATTATTTAATAACTTTAGCAAAACAAAAAAAGACTTCTAATCAAGATGAAAATCCAAAATTTAAACTAGGAAAATCTTTTTTACTTGTTTTAATAGGTTTATTTGGAATAGTTTTAGGAAGTAATTTGGTTGTTGGATGTTCATCTAATATTGCAACTTTGCTTGGAATAAGTCAAAGAGTGATATCATTAACTATCATAGCATTTGGTACTTCATTACCTGAATTAGTTACAACAATAGTTTCAGCTAAAAAAGGAGAGCAAGATTTATTAGTTGGAAATATCATTGGAAGTAATATTTTTAATATTTGTATTGTTCTTGGAATACCAGTCGCAATATATGGTGCAATAGCACAATCAAGTTTTCAAATGTTAGATTTAATAATGTTACTTGGTTCTGCTTGTTTATTATTTGTTTTTTCAGAAACATCAAAGAAAATAACTAAATTAGAAGGAATATTTATGTTACTTACTTTTATCTTTTACTATACATATGTGTTTGTAATATAAGAATAATATATAAAATAATTAAATTTGTAAAAATTTGTAATACTCATTTTATTTTTTTTATAAACATGCTATAATTTAATATGGAAAATAGGAGTTGAGGGAAATGGCTGCTAAGGTTTTTAGAACTATAGATGAGCAATTAGATATTCTAAAGGCAAAAGGTTTAGTTATAGAAGATTATGACAGAGCAAGAGATATATTATTAAGAGAAAACTATTTCTTTTTAAATGGCTATCGTTCGCCTTTTTTGGTAACTGGATCTAAAAGATTTATTGATGGTTGTACTTTTGAAGAATTATATTCTTTATTTATTTTTGATAGATTTTTTAGAAATATTATTTTTAAAAATGTTTTGATAGTTGAAAATAATTATAAGTCAATATTTAGTTATGTACTTAGTAAAAAATATGGTTATAAAGAAAAGGATTATTTAAATGTCAATAACTTTGATAGAAGTAAAGAAAAATCTAGACAAATAAATGATTTAATAAGAAAGTTAAAAAGACAAATTCGTATTAATGGTTATCAACATAGTGCTACAAGTCATTATATAAATAATTATGGTTATATACCTTTATGGATAGGTGTTAAAGTACTTAGTTTTGGATTAATGGGAGAATTATATTCAATATTAAAAGATGAAGATAAAGATGAAATTGCTAGTTATTATAAAAATATAGATTCTGAAGATTTTGGTAATTATTTATCGATACTTTCAAATTATAGAAACTTATGTGCTCATGAAGATATTTTGTATAATCATGAAACACAAAAAGCCATAAATGATACTAGTATTCATCAAATATTAGATATACCACAAGTGGATGGAGAATATATATATGGTAAACATGATATTTTTGCTTTAATAATTATATTAAAACATGTACTTACATATAGTGACTTTAAAATGATGATGAATGAAATTGATTATGAAATTGATTGGCTTTCATCAAAATTAAAATGTATAGATGTTAGTAAAGTACTTTATAGAATGGGTTTTCCTGATAATTATAAGCAAATATCATATATTGATTGGTAAAATATATAATTTATAGAGAGAGGATAATATGAAGAAAGGTTCAATCATTAGTTTGTTTTTTACATTTTTACTTGGTGGTGCAGTAATGTTTGGTTTTAATTATTATTACTTAAATTATGTTAGTAAGCCTGTTAGTGGAGAATATAAAACTGTAACAGTTACGGATACTGGTATTTCAGCAGGAATAGAGAATATTTATGATGCTGTTGTTGTTGTTGAAAACTATAAAGGAACAAATCTTTCGGGAATTGGTTCTGGATTTATATATGATAAAGAAGGATACATAATGACTAATCAACATGTTATTGCCTCTGCTAGCGAAATAAAAATTATATTATCAGATGGTAGTACTGTTAATGGTACTATTATTGGTGGAGATGAATACGCAGATATTGGTATAGTTAAGATAGATAAAGAGTATGTTAAAATGGTTGCTAATATTGGAAATAGTGAAGAGTTAAAATTAGGAGATACTGTTTTTACTATTGGTTCTCCAATGAGTAGCAATTATGCTGGTACTGTTACTAGAGGTATTTTAAGTGGAAAAAACAGAATGGTTGAAGTAGCAGTCAATTCATCTTCAAATGATTGGATTATGAATGTAATGCAGACTGATGCAGCAATTAATCCAGGAAATAGTGGTGGACCACTTTGTAATGTTAATGGAGATGTTATTGGTATTAATTCTATGAAAATTGTTCAAGATGAAATAGAGGGTGTAGGTTTTGCTATTCCGATAGAAGATGCGATTAAATATGCTAATAAAATTGTTAATGGAGAAGATTTTAATAGGGCTTATTTAGGTATTACTATGGCAGATATCTCTACATCTAAATATTATCTTAGAAGATATAATATAAGTATAGATAGTAGTATTACATCTGGAGTAATTGTAGTTGAAACTGAAGATAACGGTCCTTGTGGTAAAGCGGGTGTTCTAAAAGGTGATGTAATTACTAAAATAGGCGAGTATAATGTTAACAATGTAGCTGAACTTAGATATTATTTATATAAACATGAGCCTAAAGAAAAAGTAATATTAGAAGTAATTAGAGGTATTGAGAGTAAATCTTTTGAAGTTACTCTTGGTACTAGTGAATAGAAGTAATCAGAATATAATTTCTGATTTTTATTTGCTTACAATTATCATTGTAAGCTTGTTAAAACCACGGACTATGTCC
>JBJEED010000093.1:0-5339 GCA_051872765.1 Bacilli bacterium
TATAGAATAATGGTTAAATTAGGATTAAAACCATTAAAAAGAAATAAAAGAAAATATTCTTCTTATAAAGGAAATGTAGGTAAAATTGCTGATAATTTAATTGAACGAGATTTTAATGCAGATAAACCTAATAAGAAATGGTATACAGATGTTACCGAATTTAATCTTCGTGGAGAGAAGTGTTATTTATCACCTATATTGGACGGATATAATGGTGAAGTAATATCTTATAATACTTCCAAATCACCTAATTTAGAACAAATAAATGATATGTTAAATAAAGCATTTGATAAGAATAATAATCTTGATGGTTTGATATTTCATTCAGATCAAGGATGGCAATATCAACATCAATCTTATCAACAAAGATTAAAAAATAATGGAATTAAGCAAAGTATGTCCAGAAAAGGAAATAGTATGGATAATGGAATGATGGAAAATTTCTTTGGTATACTTAAAACAGAAATGTTTTACGACCAAGAAGATAAATATAAGACATTAGATGATTTGATGAAAGCAATTGATGACTATATTTATTATTACAATTATGATAGAATTAAAGTAAAATTAAAAGGACTGTCACCCGTAAATTACAGGTTACAATCCTCTAATTAGAAACTATTTATAAACTGTCCAACTTTTGGGGTTCAGTTCAAAATAAGTCTATTTTTCATATGTGGTTCCCTCTCTTGAATCTTTTAAAGTTATACCCATTTTAATTAATTCATCTCTAATTTCATCTGATAAGTCATATCTTTTTTCTTCTCTTGCTTGACTTCTAAGCTTTATTATAAAATTAATTAATTCGTCTTCCCTATTACTAGTGACATTATCTTCAAAAGATAATCCTAATATTGGATTAACAGTTTCATCAAAGAATTTAACAATATTAGAAAGTTTATTTACATCATCAGTCTTATTAATAATTTTGACTAATTCATATAAATAACTAATCGCAAGTGCTGTATTAAAATCATCATCCATTGCTTCTAAAAATTTATTTTTAATTTCTTCTATTTCATCATCTTTGCTTACTTCATCTATTTTTTTATTTCTAGCCTTAGATAATGCTTTAACTATAGAATCATAACTCTTATTTGCTTCTAATAATTTATTATCATCAAAATCAGTTGGCTTTCTATAATGTGACAACAATGTATAAAATCTTACAACTAATGGATTAAATTTACTAAATAAATCTGGCAATGTTATAAAATTACCAAGTGATTTACCCATTTTTTGACCATTAACAGTAACTAAGTTATTATGAATAAAATATTTAACAAAATCACATCCATTAGCACAAGTTGATTGAGCCATCTCACACTCATGATGTGGAAATATATTATCCATCCCTCCACCATGTATATCAAATGTATCTCCTAAATATTTTTTAGACATTACTGAACATTCAATATGCCATCCAGGATAACCTTCGCCCCATGGACTTGGCCATTTCATTAAATGTCCATTATCTGCTTTTTTCCATAGTGCAAAATCTTCTGGACGCTTTTTATCATCAGCAATCTCAATTCTCTCTCCACTAACAGAATTATCTAATGTTCTATTAGATAATTTTCCATAATCTCTAAATTTTGATATATCAAAATATACATTATTATTTTCTGTTACATAAGCAAATCCCTTATCTATTAATTTTTCTATCATATCAATTATCTCAATAATATGACCAGTTGCTCGACAAGAAATATCCGGTTTTAACACATTTAATTTATCCATACAATCAAAATAAGATAATTCGTATTTGTATGCTATTTGATATGGATCAACTTGCTCTATTCTTGCTTGTTTCTCTACTTTACTTTCCCCAGATTCAGCATCCCCAACTAAATGTCCAACATCTGTTATATTTTGAACATATTTAACTTTATACCCTTTATACTTAAGATATCTATAAATAGTATCAAAACTAATATAACTCTTAGCATGACCTAAATGAGGATAACCATATACGGTAGGACCACAGACATACATACCTACATTATTTCCATATAATGGAATAAATTCTTCTTTTTTACGACTAATCGTATTATATACTTTTAGTGACATATGTCTCTCACTCTCCTTCATAAAGAAAATTTTACCACATTTTTTCTTTTTAATCTATCTTATGTTAATTAAATACTAAATTATTCTTCTTCTTTTGTTGTTTTTTTCTTATTTTCTTCTATTTTAGGTGCTTCATTAAATAAAGATTCTCTAACTCTACCTTCAATTTCTTTATACATTTGAGGATTATTTTTTAATACAAGTTTAACGTTCTCTTTTCCTTGACCAATTTTCTCTCCCTTATAACTAAACCAAGCACCACTTTTATCAATTATTCCAACATTTGATGCTATATCAATTACTTCTCCTATTTTAGATACCCCTTCTCCATACATAATTTCAACTTCTGCTGTTTTAAATGGAGGTGCCACTTTATTTTTAACTACTTTTATAACAGTCTTATTTCCAATTGCTTCACCATTCACTTTTATTTGCTCGCCTCTTCTAACATCTAATCTAACAGATGAATAAAACTTAAGAGCTCTACCTCCTGGAGTAGTTTCAGGATTACCAAACATAATACCAACTTTTTCTCTTAATTGATTAATAAAAATACATATAGTATTAGTTTTATTAATAATACCACCTAATTTTCTTAATGCTTGACTCATAAGTCTTGCTTGAAGTCCTACATGAGAATCTCCCATTTCTCCTTCTATTTCGGCTTGAGGAACAAGTGCTGCTACTGAGTCAATTACAATAATACTCATTGCACCACTTCTAACCAATGCTTCTGTTATTTCTAATGCTTGTTCGCCAGTATCAGGTTGGCTTAATAATAATTCATCAGTATCTACTCCTAACTTTTTAGCATATACAGGATCTAAAGCATGCTCCGCATCAATAAATGCTGCTTTTCCACCAGTTTTTTGTACTTCAGCAATAGCATGAAGAGCTATTGTTGTTTTTCCACTTGATTCTGGACCAAATATTTCAATAATTCTTCCCTTAGGATAACCACCAACACCAAGGGCTTGATCAAGTGCGATAGAGCCACTTGATACAACATCTATATTACTAACACCTTTTTCTCCTAATTTCATTATAGCACCTTTACCAAATTGCTTTTCTATATCAGCTAAAACTTGTTCCAATGCTTTATCTTTTTCTTTTTTCATAATGTTATCTCCTTCATTACTTTAATTCTAAAACAAATATTTTTCTTTGTCAATATTTTTTTACGAACATTTTTTTGTGATAATTTAATTTTACTCAAAATAAATATTCAATAATTGAATTATACATTATTTATCTAACTAGAAACTATAATGTTACTTTAATATCAAATTAAAAAAATAATTTTATATAATTGAAAATATTTTACTTTCAAAAATACAAACATTTAATTGTATAAAAAAAGTAACGCAATGTTACTTAGAATTTATTATATATTTTTTATTTTTATTATAGTATTCTACACCACTTATTACTGATAAAATACATGCAATCATTATTAATACTTCTGCAACTTTATCAATACCAAACAATGAAAATGGTAAGTTATAGAAAAATAATAGTGTTAAACCGCTCATCATAAAAGCTGTTTTTAATTTGCCAGTTTTAGATGCAGCAACTGCACCATTTTTACTACCAGCAACCATTTTAATTGAATCAACTGCTATATCTCTACAAACTATTATCAAAGGAACAATTACACTAATCCACCCAATAACAGCAAATATAATTAATACTCCATTAACTAATATTTTATCAGCAATCGCATCCATTACTTTACCCATATCTGTTACTAAATTATATTTTCTAGCTAAATATCCATCTATAAAATCTGTTAATGATGCTATCATAAAAATGACACCGCAAATTAAATACTTACTATCCATAATAAATTTGCCTTCAATACTAATTTCTGGAAAAACAATTCCAACCTTTTCGACAGGAAATATCATTAATATCATAAGTATTATAGATAATGCTATTCTACACAATGTAATTTTATTAGGTACATTCATCAATACATTCCTCCATTTTTTACTACTATAAAACTATTTTCCAAAATAACTAATTCTTTATTAGTAACAATTTTTACAATTAATACTGCAAGTATAACAAGAATAATAACTGATAGTGTATATATTATTATATGTTTTGTATTATTATTTTTCTTAGTTGGACTAGTATAAGGTGAAACTATTTTATTTTCTTTATTTTTAAGCTCAAGAATATTTATTTCCTTTGTTTGTTCTAATATTTCATCAAGAGGTATTCTAGAAGTATAACCAAATATAAAATCATTAAATTTATCTATAATTTCATCTTCATCTAAATTTAAATATTTAGAATATTTCTTTATTATGTCTTTTAGAAAAAAAACATCTTTAAATGCATTAACATTTCCATCTTCTAAGTTATCTAGTTGGCTTTCAGTTATATTTAAATCTTTTATAACTTCTTCTTTTGATATACCAATTTCCCCTCTTGCTTCTCTAAACGCATCTCCTATTTCTTTCACAATTAATCTCCTATATAATAAAAATAATTTTTAATAAGCCATGTTCTGTACCTTAAAAGGTGACATACATCTATCTAAAGATTTCTCTTTCCCTTACTCCTTTATTATTCATTTGTAAGAGTTCCCCTACCAAATTTGGGTTTCTCACTCGTGGGGTTTACCCCGTTCCACAATTGTTATTCCTAACAATCTCGTCTCTATGGCACTTTTATATTTACTTTAATCAGGACTTGATTATTTCAAAGCCGTTAGTACAAAGTACTACCTAGGGTTATTTTTTCCCCTAGCACGAACATTACCATGCATTCCAGCATGAGTGAGCATGGACTTTCCTCTACATAAAACTTATGCAGCGTATGTCTTAAAAATTATTCTCCATATACTACTTTTTCTAAATCACTAATTCGCTTTAATAAATCAACATTAGTAACTCCTTTAGAGCCCGCTATATCTAATGATGCTTTTAAATTTCTAACTTCTGATTTTAACTTTGAATTTTCAGTTTCTAATGCTCTAATTTCATTTATTAATTTCTTTTTAAGAGTATCAAATTCTACATAATCTTTTATAACTAAATCTAAAAATTGATCCACTTCTTGTGGTCTATAACCTCTAGCATCAATTTTAAAATCTTTTTCTAATATCTCCCTAGCAGTTAGAAATTGCTTTTCCTCATACATCATTTTAGCCTCTCTTCCAATATAATTTTACGGCAAAAGATATTGTTTGTCAATAATACCTATATTTTGATAGAGTAAAATAGAATTGGGATTGCATAAAAAAAGAAAGACCATGTTAA
>JBJEED010000094.1:0-25811 GCA_051872765.1 Bacilli bacterium
TTTACTAATTATTTGTTTTTTTATTAGGGACATTTTCAAAAATTTTTCACAAAATTATGTTTATTATTTTAGCTAAACATTGAAAAAAAATGATAATTATAGTATTATATTATTTAGAATAGGAGAGGTTGGTATATGTTTACAACATCAAATAAAGTTGTAACAATTATTATCATAGTGTGGGCACTTACACTTGGTAGATCACTAATTATCATGTGTGGTGGTAATAAATTATTTGATAAAGCGTTAAAAGGTGGAAAAACTGCTTTTTTTCCAATTATCAATTTATTTGTTATGCTTGAAATTGCTGATATATCAACATTTCTTGGAATTCTTTTATTTATTCCTATAGTTAATGTAATTATATTATTATTAATGTCATATAAAATAGGTAAAGTTTTTGAAAAGTCTTCATCTTTTACATTAGGACTTATGTTTTTACCATTTATATTTTATCCGATATTATTTAAAAGTGATTTAAAATATAAATATAGAGATGAGAATTATTTTCTTGCATTAGATAGTGCAAGAGCTGATAGTATCAATCTTATGACTGAAGATGAGGTGCAAAAATTAAACAATTATGAAGAAACACCAGAACCACAAGTTGATTCAATATTTAAAAGTCAAATTGATATGATTGATCCAGTTGCGACTTACAAGGCAACTAAAATAGATAATGAAATACTTGATAAAATGGATAAATTAGATTTTAATGATAATACTTTTGCTCCTATTGAAAGAGTTGAGCAAGATAATCCTATATATCAAAATACATCGACTACACAAAATGAAGAAGCGAAATCTAGTAATATGTTTACAAGCGAACTTGAGAAAGAGGATGAAGTTGAATTTATTGACTTGTAAAGTGTAAAGTAATGTTTACACTTTTTGTTTTATTTTGTATAATATTTATGAAGAATTAGGTGATGTTAATGACGGATTATAATGAGAAATCTATAAAAATATTAGAAGGATTAGATGCGGTTAGAAAAAGACCTGGTATGTATATTGGATCTACTGATAAAAGAGGTCTTCATCATTTGGTATGGGAAATTGTAGATAACTCTATTGATGAGGCAATAAATGGTTATGGTAATAAGATATCTGTTACATTAACAAAACAAGGTAGTGTAATAGTACAAGATCATGGTCGTGGAGTACCAACTGGTAAACATGCATCTGGAAAGTCTACTCCAGAGGTTATATATACAGTGTTACATGCAGGTGGTAAATTTGAAAATTCTGGATATAAAGTATCTGGAGGTCTTCATGGTGTTGGATCTTCTGTTGTCAATGCTTTATCAGAATGGATGAAAGTAACTATTTGTAGAGATGGAAAAGTACATGAAATTAAATTTAAAAATGGTGGTCATGTTGAAAGTCCATTAAAACAAATAGGAGTCTCTCGTGAAACTGGTACTACTGTTGAATTTTATCCAGATAGAGAAATATTTGGTAATGCTAGATTTAGTTATACGACAATATGTGAAAGAATGCAAGAAAGTGCTTTTCTAATAAATGGACTTACTATGGAAGTTATTGATGAAGAAGATGATAAAAAAAGTGTATTTTGTTATGAAAATGGTCTTGTATCTTTTGTTGAATATATTAATGAAAATAAAGAAATATTAACTAAAGTTATTAGTTTTAGTGGGGAGAAAAATGGTATTGTTGTAGATATCGCAATGCAATATAATACAGATTATAATGAAAATATTATGTCTTTTGTTAATAATGTAAAAACTAGTGATGGTGGTACACATGAGGTAGGATTTAAAACTGCTTTAACAAAAGTATTTAATGAGTATATAAAAGAATTTAATTTATTAAAAGGAAAAGATAGTATTGATGGTAGTGATGCTAGAGAGGGAATAAGTGCAGTAATTAGTCTTAAAATACCTGAGAGTCTACTTCAATTTGAAGGTCAAACAAAAGGTAAACTTGGAACTCCTCAAGCAAAGACAGTTGTTGAAAATATTGTTTATGATAAACTTTCATATTTCTTAAAAGAAAATAAAGATACAGCTACTTTAATAATGGATAAAGTATTAAAGAGCAAGCTTGCTCGTGAAGCGGCTAGAAAAGCAAGAGCAGAAGCAAGAGATGGAAAAAATAAATCAAAATTAGAAAAAAATCTTTCTGGAAAATTAGCTCCAGCTCAAGGAAAAAATCCAAAAATAAATGAATTATTTTTAGTTGAGGGAGATTCTGCAGGTGGTTCTGCTAAGGGAGGAAGAGATAGAAAATTTCAAGCAATATTACCCCTTCGTGGTAAAGTATTAAATACTAGTAAAGCTAGTGTTGAAGAAGTATATAAAAATGAAGAATTAAATACTATGATTTATACTATTGGAGCTGGTGTTGGTTCTAATTTTGATATTAATGAATCTAATTATGATAAAGTAATTATAATGACAGATGCTGATGTTGATGGAGCACATATTCAAATATTACTATTAACTTTTTTCTATCATTATATGAGACCATTAATTGAAAATGGTAAACTATTTATAGCATTACCTCCACTTTATAAAATAGAATGTGGTAAGAAAAGATATTATGCATATAGTGATGATGAGTTAAATGATATAAAAGCTCAAAATTCAGGTAAATATTCTATTCAAAGATATAAAGGTTTAGGTGAAATGAATGCTGAGCAGTTATGGGAAACTACAATGAATCCTGAAACTAGAAGTTTAATTAGAGTAAACATAAATGATGCAGTGCTTGCTGAAAAAAGAGTAAGTGTGCTTATGGGAGATAAAGTTGATCCAAGAAAAGAATGGATTGATGAAAATGTTGAGTTTACTATGGAAGATGATTATAGGAATTAGTAGGTGAGTTATGAACAATGATATATTAAAAAGGATACAAGATTATGCTCTTGAAGAAATAATGGGTGATAGATTTGGGAAGTATGCTAAAGAAATAATTTTAGATAGAGCAATACCAGATGTTAGAGATGGATTAAAGCCTGTTCAAAGAAGAATCCTTTATGCAATGTATAAAGCAGGAAATACATGGGATAAAGGATATATTAAATGTGCAGCTACTGTTGGAGATGTACTTGGTAAATTTCATCCACATGGGGATTCTTCAGTTTATGATGCGATGGTTAGAATGTCTCAATGGTGGAAACAAAATACAATACTTGTAGATATTCAAGGTAATAATGGATCTATGGATGGAGACTCTGCCGCTGCTTATCGTTATACAGAAGCAAGACTTGCTAAAATCAGTGGTGAATTATTGGGAGACTTAGATAAAGAAACAGTTAAATGGGCACCTAATTTTGATGATAGATTTTTAGAGCCAACAGTTTTACCTGCTAAATTTCCAAATCTTCTAGTTAATGGTTCAAGTGGTATATCTGCAGGATATGCAACAAATATTCCACCTCATAACTTAGGAGAAGTAATAGATGCAACTATTAAAAGAATAGATAGTCCTAATTGTAGACTTGAAACTATTTTAGAAATAGTTAAGGGTCCAGATTTTCCAACAGGTGGTATAGTAGAAGGCAAAAAAGGAATAATAGATGCATTTACTACCGGTCGTGGTAAAGTAATTGTTAAAAGTAAAACTGAATTTAAAAAAGAAAAAGGTAAGGAACAAATTATAGTTCATGAAATACCTTTTGAAGTAAATAAAGCATTACTTGTACAAAAAATAGATGCTCTTAGAATAGATAAAAAAATAGAAGGTATTGCTGAGGTAAGAGATGAGACTGATAGAGAAGGCTTAAGAATAGCAATTGATCTTAAAGCTGGAGCAAATAAAGAATTAATTTTAAATTATTTACTTAAAAATACTGATTTACAAGTATCATATAACTATAATATGGTTACTATTGTAAATAGAACTCCAAAGACATTAGGAATTATACCAATATTAGATGCTTATATAGCACATTTAAAAGAGGTAATAATTAATAGAACAACATTTGAACTTTCTGCATATAAAAAAGAATATAATATAGTATCAGGTTTAATAAAAGCTATATCAATATTAGATGAAGTTATTTCAACAATTAGAGCAAGTAAAAATAAATCAGATGCTAAAGTTAATTTAGTAGAAAAATATAAATTTACTTTAGAACAAGCAGAAGCAATCGTAACATTACAACTATATAAATTAACTAATACTGACATTGTAGTTTTAGAAGAGAGAAGTGAATCTTTAAAAGAATTAATCAAAGAATGTGAAAAAATATTAAGTAGTGAAGATGAACTTAAAAATGTTATGAAAAGTGAACTTCGTGATATTAAAAAGAAATATGCAGAACCTAGAAAAACAGAAATTAAAGATGAAATAAGTGAAATCATAATAGATGAATTAGATATGGTTAGTAAGGATGATTTTGTTGTATGTATATCTAGTGCTGGTTATGTTAAAAAACATTCTCTTAAAGTAATGAGTTCAAATGAAAATGAATATCCTATTGTTAAAGAAGGAGATTATATTGAAGGATTCTATAAAGTTAATAATATAGATACAATACTTTTATTTACTAATCTAGGAAATTATTTATATTTACCAGTAAGAGAAATAAGTGAAACTAAGTTTAAAGATGTAGGGACTCATATTTCAAGTTTAATTAAAGTTAGTGATGGTGAAAAGATTGTTCAATCTATTGCTGTTAATAAATTTGATGACTCAATTCTTACTGCATTTACTAAAAATGGTATGGTTAAAAGAATGACTTTAAGCTCATTTGAAGTAAGTCGTTATACTAAACCGATAATGATGTTTAAATTAAAAGATGGAGATGAATTAATTTCTGTTAGTAGATATCAAGGTAAAAATGCTTTAGTAGTAACTAACGATGGATATGCACTTAAATATAGTGTAGAAGAAATACCAGTTGTTGGTATTAGAGCAAGTGGTGTAAAAGCAATTAAATTAAATGCAAAAGCAAGTGTTGTAAATGGATTTGTTATTAATGATAATAAAGAATATGTTACTATATTTACTGATAAAAATACTGCTAAGAGAATGAAGTGTGATGATATAGAGGTATCTACTAGAGCAAAAAAAGGAATGCTTATAATTAAAAGCCCTAAATCTAAAACATATAGCATAATAAAAGCATTTAATACAAGTAGTAAAAGCATTTTTGGAATAATAGACGGGGTTATAGGATATATAAAGTCAAGTGATATAAATATACTTGATAAAATAAGTACAGGTAGTACATTTACTAAAAAGAATGTTGATAATATATTTGTACTTTCTAAACTTATTGATATTACAATCAAAAAAAATGAGGCAACGGAAGAAAAACATGAAAAAAATATTGATGAAGAGAGTAATATAGAAATAAAGAAAGAAGAAAAGACAGATAATAAACTTAAAGATAAAGCAAATAAAGAAGAAGTTCGCGGAAAACAATTAACGATGAGTGATTTTTTTGAAGAATTTAAATTATAAAGTGCAGAAATTTCTGTACTTTTTATTTACAAAAAATGATTGACTAACTATATTTATTATGTTAATATTATAACGAACTTTAAAGTTCTATGGCGGAATTGGTGAAGTGGTTAACACGGCGGATTGTGGTCCCGTTATGCAAGGGTTCGATTCCCTTATTCCGCCCCATATGAAATGATCTCGAATTTTTTCGAGTTTTATAGAAAGCTAATCTGTTTTGATTAGTTTTTTAATTATAAATACATTATACGTGTTATAATATATAAAGTTAATTGAGGTGATTATAATGAAGATTTCTACTAAAGGAAGATATGCTTTGAGGATTATGGTAGATATAGCTAAAAATAGTAATGATGATTTTGTATCAATTAGTAGCATTTCAGAAAGACAAAATATATCTAATAAATATTTAGAACAGATAATATCTAAACTTTCTAAAGCAAATTTAGTAAAAACTTCAAGAGGTTATATGGGTGGATATAAGTTATCTAGAAAGCCAAGTGAATATAAGATAGGAGAAATACTTAGAGTGGCTGAGGGAGATTTAAATATTATTGATTGTGTAAAAGATAATAAATGTCCAAGAAAAAAATATTGTAATACTTATTTTTTTTGGGAAGGACTTGATAAAGTAATTAATGAATATGTTGATTCATTTACATTAGAAGAATTAATAAAATAATTCATTTTTTATTAATTTTAATTCCTATTGAAATGGTATGAATTAAATGCTAAAATATATAAAGAAATGGAGGAAAAATGAAAAATATTTATTTTGATAATGCAGCTACTACTAGAATAGATGATAAAGTATTAGAGAAAATGTTACCATATTTAAAAGATAATTATGGTAATTCATCTGCTATATATAAACTTGGTAAGCAAGCACATAATGCTGTAGAGGAGGCAAGAAGTTATGTTGCAGAAATATTTAACTGTCAAAAAGATGAAATATATTTTACATCTGGAGGTAGTGAAAGTGATAATACAGCATTAAAAGGGATTGCTTATGCAAATAGAAATAAAGGAAATCATATTATTACTTCTAAAATAGAACATCCTGCAATATTAGAAACTTGTAAATCACTTGAGAAAGATAATTTTGAAGTAACATATATAAATGTTGATGAAAATGGCATTGTTGATTTAGAGGAACTTAAGAATTCTATTAGAGAAGATACTATTTTAATATCAATTATGTTTGCAAATAATGAAATAGGTACAATTGAACCAATTAAAGAAATTGGGAAAATAGCACATGAAAATAATATCTATTTTCATACAGATGCAGTACAGGCAGTTGGAAATATTAAAATAGATGTTCAAGAGTTGAATATTGATAGTTTATCATTATCAGCACATAAATTTTATGGTCCTAAAGGTATAGGTGTTTTATATGTTAGAAAAGGAATTAATTTTTATCCTTTAATTAACGGAGGACATCAAGAAAAAAGAAAAAGAGCGGGTACTTTAAATGTTGCGAATATTGCAGGTCTTATGGAAGCATTAAAATTGTCATATGATAATTTAGATGAAAAAAATAAAAAAATAAAAGAATTAAGAGATTATTTTTTTGAAGAAATAAAAGAAAAAATTCCTTATATTAAAATAAATGGAGATTTAGAAAAAAGATTACCTGGAAATGCTAATATATCATTTAGGTTTATAGAGGGAGAGGGATTACTTTTAAATCTTGATAATAAGGGTATATGTGCTTCAAGTGGTAGTGCTTGTACATCTGGTTCACTAGATCCATCGCATGTTTTACTTGCAATTGGACTTTCACATGAAATAGCTCATGGATCACTTAGAATATCAATCGGAAAATATAATACAAAAGAAGAGGTTGACTATTTAATTGAGTCTTTAATTGAAATAGTAGCAAGACTTAGAAATATGTCACCTTTATATGAAGAATTTATGGAGGGTAATAAATAATGGATTATTCAGACAAAGTTATAGATCATTATACTAATCCAAGAAATGTTGGTGAAATCGAAAATGCATCAGGTGTTGGAAAAGTAGGGAATCCAGTATGTGGAGATATAATGAAAATATATATTAAAGTAGAAGATAATATTATTACAGATGTTAAATTTAAAACATTTGGTTGTGGTGCAGCAATTGCTACAAGTAGTATTTCTACTGAATTAATAAAAGGATTAAGTTTAGAAAAAGCGCTTGAATTAAAAAATGGAGATGTTGTTGATAAATTAGATGGACTTCCACCTGTTAAAATACATTGTTCATTACTTGCTGAAGAAGCAATTCATGAAGCAATAGCAGATTATTATAGAAAAGAGGGCAAACTAAAAGAAGAAGAGATAATTAAAAAATGTAAATTAAAAACTAATCAAATTGCATGTCCTCATCAAAATAATGAGTAATTCAACTTATAATTTAATAAATTCAACCACAGGTTGCTATTATTTTTAACGTTCATATTGTAATATTTGTATGAAAGGAGAAAAATGAAGAAAAAATTTATTGTTTTATTAACTCTATTTATTATTATATTGATTACAGGATGTAAAAATGATAATTATGCATTAGAATTTAAAGAAGAATATGAATCTTTAAATGGACAAATTAATAAATATGGAAATGAATATAGATCTATTGTTATAAATGAGAAAAATCCATATATTAAAGTAACAGCTAAAGAAATAATTAAAAAAATAGAGAATAAAGAAACATTTTATTTATATGTAGGAGATCCATTATGTCCTTGGTGTAGAAGTGTACTTGAAAAATCAATTGAAGTTGCTAATAAAAATAATATAAATAAAATATATTATATAGAAATTTGGGATGATGATGGAAATGAAATATTAAGAGATAAATATGAATTTCAAGATGAACAAATAGTTAAAACTATTCAAGGTACAGATGAATATAAAAAATTATTAAAATATTTTGATTCAGAGTTAAGTGATTATATATTAACAAATTCTAATAGTGAAAAAGTATTAGTAGGTGAGAAAAGAATATATGCTCCTAGTTTTTTCTATATTAAAGATGGAAGTGTTAGAAGTATGACAGATGGTATATCTGAAATACAAAAAGATTCAAGAGAAGAATTAACTAAAGAAATACTAGAAGATGAAGAAAATATATTTCAAAACTTCTTTGCTCCAGTTTGTAATATAAATGGTTGTTAAATAGTAATTAAAAATAAATTGTTAAAATCTAAAAAGTATAGATTTATTCTATGCTTTTTGATTTAAGAATTGTTAAAATAGTAAAAAATATTTATTTTTGTATATCAATTAAAATAAAAAACATTTATATATTTACATTTTATTTACATTTTTTTGTTGCATTGTATCTATTATTTTGATATTATAAAAAAAATTATTATATATAATTTGGAGGGTAATGATGAGAGAGAATACTAATGTGTCAGTAGAAGAAAATATTAAACATTTGGATGAAGAAGTTAAAAGGGTTAAATCTTTAGAAGTATCAAATAATCATAAATATGAATTTGAAAGTATTTTATCCAACAAGGCTAAGAAAGTATTAGATGACATAGAAAAAAATCATAATAACGCATATGCAGTTTATATGTATTTAAGGAATAAGTCGTCTAACAGTATGGATAAAACAGCAATTTTTTATAGAGGTAACAATATTAGTTATAAAGAAATGTATTCAAAAGCATTTGAATATGCAAAATCATTAAAAGCTATGGGCGTTAAAAAAGGCGATGAGGTTCCTGTTTGTGTAAATAATATTCCAGAGTACGTTTATTTAAGAATGGCTTGTAGTTTCATAGGAGCAACGCTTCATATGCTTGGACCTTGGTTTAATCAAGATTATTTAAAAGAGATTTTAAATAATACTGGTAGTGATATAATGTTTGTTTCGGATGATAACTATTATAAAATTAAAAATGTCATTGATGAATCTAATATAAAAAATCCTATAGTTATATCAATTACAGATTCATTAAAAAAAGATAAAAATAATCATCCATATAATCCTTATGAAGTATTAGACAGATCATTTCATAGTTTTGAAAATAAAGTAAATGAAATAAAGAAAAATTCTTTAAAAGAAATTATAAATCAAGAAGAATTTTTGTTAGCCGGTAGAAATTATAAGGGGAATGTATTAGAAAATACTACTTTAGATGATGTATCTTCTATAACTTATACTAGTGGGACAACAAAACCAGGATGTCCTAAAGGAGTAAAACAGTCAAATAGAAGTTATATTACTTTTGCTAGATTTAAATCATCCGATGTATCTGAAATGCCCGAAATGAAAAATATGAGAGCATTGAATATAATTCCTCCATACGCCCATACTCAATTAAGTGGTCTTTCAGATGTATTATTTTGTAATTGTACTTTTTGTTGTGAACCTTTTCCATCAAAAGAGTTTTTTCCATATTCACTTTTAATAAATAAACCTAATTATTGTCCTTCTCCAGTTGGATTTTGGATACATTTAGGGAAAGAGTTTAGAAATAATGAATTATTTAAAGATATAAATATGCCATACTTAATGCTACCGGAAGTAGTTGGAGAAGAACTATCGCCTGGAGAAGAAAAATTTTTAAATAAAATAGCTCGTGAACATAAATTTGGTGTAGAAAAATTACCATTTCCATTGTCTCCTGTAACTTTTTCGATAGGTGGTGGAACTACTGAAGGTGGTGGGTTATTTACTACATTATATAGAAGCTTACAAGAAATTAAGCCAAAATACTATAACAAGAATTATAAATTAGGATTATATCCATTAAAATTGTCAGAGGTTGAAGTATTAAACCAAGATTTAGAATATTGTAAATTAAATGAGCCAGGATTACTTGTTGTAAATTCACCAGGTAATATGATGGGCTATACAAATGATGAAGATAATAAAACAATTTATATAACAGATGCTCATGGTAAAAAATGGTTAAATATGGTTACTCTTGCATATAAATCCGATCCAAGTGGTAGTATAAAAATGAAGGGTAGATTTGATGATTATACTCACTTACAGGATGGAAGTATATTTCCATATTTTAAAATAGAGGAAAGTGTTTCAAAAGATACAAAAAATATAATGTCATGTACTGTTGTTAGAAATCCTAATAATGATATAGTAATACATATAGAACCACAACTTGATACAAAAAAATCAATCAATTCAATAATTAATTCAGCTGCCATTAGATTATCAAAAGAAATACCAGAGGAAATATTAAGTCAAATATATTTTAGGTTTAGAGATAATGAGGAGTCATTTGATATGGCATCTAGTGGAAAGCGAAATTATTCTACACTTAGAAATGAAATGGATTATAATAAACTAATTTCGTATGAGGATGCATTAAAATTGGAGGAAAATAAAAATCAAAATTCAATATTAAGATTAAAAAAGTAAATTAAAATATCAGATAAGAATCTGATATTTTTTTAAAAATAATAAAATTAATAGATTTTAATTTTGTATTGTGATATTATATTTATAATAAGAGGTGTTGAAAAATGGTATTTGAAGTAATATTAATTTATAGCTTATTATTTTCTATTATTTTAACAATAGCTTTTTTTATTAAAAAAAGTGTTATATCGACAGAAACTAATATTTATTCTAAATTGATGATAGTAAATTTAATAGGTATTATTATTGAACTTGCTTGTATGTATACAAGTAGAGGATTACTTTTAGAAAGCGCTGAAAAAACACTTATATATTCTTATTTATGCTATTTAATAATATTTATGTTTTATATGACTTTGTATGTATTTTCAGTTTGTTTTAATAAAAACGAAAATCTTTATAAAAAAATGAAAATAGGTCTTGGAATAGCAACATTATTATTTTTAATAGTAACTATATTATTACCAATTGAAGTATATGAAGGTTATGCAATTGGTAAAGCAGTAAATCTTGTTTACATTTATGGATTTATACTTTTATTGTTATGGGGAATTGTTTTCTTTATAAATATTCAGACGGTAGACTTTAAAAAGATTTTTCCAGTATTTTTATTAGCAATTATGATTATGGCATTATCATTTGTTCAAAAAATACATCCAGAGTATACAATTGTAACGGCTGTTCACTTTTTAACTGTATTCATTATGTATCATACTGTTGAGAATCCAGATGAAAAAGTAGTTAGAGTTGAAAAACAAGCTAAATTAGAAGCAGAGAGAGCTAATCAAAGTAAGAGTGAATTTTTAGCTAGTATGTCTCATGAACTTAGAACTCCTTTAAATGCTATTATTGGTCTTAGTGAAGATATTGAATCATATAGAGAAAATCTTTCCGAAGAGATAAGAGAAGATAGTGCTGATATAGTTAATGCTTCTAATACATTACTTGAATTAATCGGAAATATTTTAGATATTAGTAAGATTGAAAGTGGTAAATTAGAAATTGTTAATACTTTTTATGATCCTAGAGAAGAAATTGAGTCATTAACTAAAATAATGAGAACTAAAGTAGCTGAAAAGCCAATTGAACTAATTGTTAACATTTCAAATAACATGCCAAGAGTTTTATATGGAGATAGGTTAAGAATTAAACAAGTTATTAACAATTTTTTAAGTAATGCAATTAAATATACAGAAAAAGGAACAATTACATTAGATGCTCTATGGATAGATAAAGAAAAGAAAATATCGTTTAAAGTAAGTGATACTGGAAATGGAATAAAGAAAGAAGATTTAGATAAGGTATTTGGTAAATTTGAAAGATTGCAAGTTGAGAAAATAAGTGCTGTACAAGGTACTGGCCTTGGTCTTGCGATTACTAAGAATTTAGTTGAACTTATGAATGGAGAAATTGGAGTATATAGTATATATGGTCAAGGAACAACATTTTATGCTGTAATACCACAAGAAATAGGTGGAATTTCTGATCTTGCTAAATTGCAAGAAGAGACTATAAATAAATCAACTGATTCTAATATCTTTAAGGGTAAGAGAATATTAATAGTTGATGATAATCAATTGAATATTAAAGTACTAAAAAAAGCAATTAAGTTATACGATTTTATAATAGATGAATGTTATAATGGAAAAGAATGTCTTGATAAAATTAATGAGGGAAATACATATGATTTAATATTACTTGATAATTTAATGCCTATAATGAATGGTGAAGAGACTATAAAAGCACTTAAATCTAATCCTAATTTTAAAACTCATGTTCTTGCATTAACTGCTGATGCTATGACTGGAGCAAGAGAAAAATATGTAAATATGGGATTTGATGATTACTTAGCAAAACCATTTACAAGGGATTCAATTATTCAAAAAATAGGTAATGTATTTGATGATAATAATTCATCTGGTATTGGTATTGGACCGGTTGAAGCAATTATTAACCAAGATATTAACAATCAATAATATTTAATAAAACATGAATTAATTTCATGTTTTTTATATACAATTTAATATGAAGAATAAAGATTATGAAATAAATATATATAAAGATTTAATACATATAAAAAACTATATTAAGATTAAAGATATAAATACTAAATATATTATTATTGAATTAAATATCAAAATAGTAAAAATTAATGGAAATAATTTAATAATTAATAAATTAGATGAGAATGAACTAAGTATAATTGGTGAATTTAAAGGAATAGAGTTATTAAATGAATGATTTAGTTCTAATAAAAGTTGATACAAATTCTGATAAATTTATTAATTATTTGGTTTACCATGATATAAAGTATTCTTCATTAAAAAAAGATGATATATCATATACATTAGTTGTTAAGTATGAGGATTATAAAAAGATTAAAAGAAGATACTCGTCTAATATAATTAGATATTATGGAGTAAAATATTATAAAAATATTTTAATTACTCATAAATACATTATCATATCTTTTATGATAGGTTTATTATTATTACTTTTACTTACTAATACAATATTTGATATACAAATAAATACAGATGATATTGAATTAAAAAATAAGATAATTAGTATACTTAAAAAGAATGATATAAATGTTTATAAAAGAAAAAAAAGTTTTAATGAATTAGCAATAATAAAAGAAAAAATATTAGATGAGAATGATGATATTTTAGAATGGATTGAAATAAGTAATAAAGGTTGTAAATATATTGTTAATTTGACTCCAAAAATTACGAGTGATAAAAAAGAAGATGATTCTCTTGGAGATATAATTGCACAAAAAGAAGGCGTTATTAAACATATAATTGTTCATAGTGGTACAAAAGTTAAAGAAGAAAATGAATATGTTAAAGAAGGGGATATATTAATTAGTGGTAATATACTAAAAAATGATGAAATAATAAATCAAGTGAAAGCTAAGGGTGAAGTATATGCAGAAGTTTGGTATCTTGCTAAGGTAAATATTCCTTTTAATTATACTGATAGGGTTAAAACTGGAAAAGTTGTTAATCATTATTATATTGAACTTTTTAATAAAAAATTTACAATATTAGGTAAGTATGATAGTGAAAATACTATGAATGAAAAAAAACTTCTTGTTGATAAACCATATTTGAAGTTTAAACTTTATAAAGAAAAGAAAATAGAATATGATTATAAGGAATTTAAACTATCAGAAGAAGAAGCTTATAACGAAGGGCTTAAAAGAAGTGAAGAATATATTAAAAATACTCTTTCTAGCGATGAGTATATTATTTCTAAAAATGTTTTGAAAAAAGAGGTAAATAGTAGTAAAATGTATTTAGAAGTATTTTATAAAGTTTATGAAAGTATTGGGGTTACTTCTAAGATTAAAGAAATAGAAAAGGAAGAGTTAAATGAGGAACACAGTAATTGAAGTAATAGATAGAACTTGGCCAACTATTATTATTGTATCTAGTGTATTAATAATAATGAGAATAACTATTTTAATTAAAGGTGATAAAAAAAGCTTTGTTTTACATGAAGAATTACTTAATTTGATGTTTATAATATATTTAATAGTTCTTTTTCAATTAGTTACAAGTCAAGATATTGCAGGTGGAGGATCAAATTTTACTCCATTTAAAGAAATATTAAGGTATGATTATGGTACTGGTTCTTTTTATAAACAAGTAGTTGGAAACATATTATTATTTATACCATTTGGGTATTTTATATCTAGATATTGTAAAATAAAGGGTATGTTTTCTATATTTATTATATCTATGATAACAAGTGGTGTTATAGAATGCACACAACATTTTATTGGTAGAAGTTTCGATGTTGATGATATAATATTAAATACTTTAGGTGGTGTATTAGGATTCTTATTGTATATTGGATTAAATGCAATAAAGAATCGTTTACCAAAAGTATTTAGAAGTAAATGGTTTTATAATCTTTTAAGTATTATATTTGTAGTATTATTAATACTATACATACTTAGGATTATATAATGAGGGGGAGTTATGAAAGATTATATATTTAATACAACAAATGAAAATATTGATGTAGAAGAATTAGATAAAGTAATTAAATTTGCTTGTAATCATTTAAAAATAGAAAATCCATTATTAAATATAGTAATTGTAGATAATAAAAAAATTCAAGAAATAAATAGAGAATATCGAAATAAAGATGCTGTTACGGATGTAATATCATTTGCTTTTGAAGAAGTGGATGATGTTAATTATGAGGATTTTAGGTTTTTAGGTGAAATATATATTTCTTATGAAAGATGTGTAAGTCAAGCTAGTGATTATGGACATAGTGTAAAAAGAGAATTTTGTTATTTAGCTGTACATGGATTATTACATTTACTTGGATATGATCATATGGTAGATGAGGATAAAAAAATAATGAGAGCTCTTGAGGAGGAAATATTAAATGAATATGATATCAAGAGATGAGAGAAAAAAACAAAAAGGAATTAAAAAATTTTTAATTAGTTTTACATATCCAATAAAAGGTCTTAGATATGCATATAATAATGAACAAAATTTGGCATTTGATGTTGGGATGGCTCTAGTAGTATGTATACTTGGAGTTTTATTCCATATAAATAAATATGAGTGGGCAATACTTGTTTTAACAATAGGTCTTGTAATAGCTTGTGAACTTATAAATACTGCGATTGAGGCAGTCGTAGATTTAATAACAGAAGAGTATCATCCTCTTGCTAAGGTTGCAAAAGATACATCAGCAGCAGCGGTATTTATTTTTGCAATAGTAGCAGTAATAGTTGGGTTAATAATATTTTTACCAAAATTAATCAGTTTAATGTAAGGAGTAATATGAAAGAAAGATTAGAAAAATTATTAGAAAATAGTTATGCACCATATTCCAATATGCATTTTGCTTGCATAGTTGAAACAAAAAATGGTAATTTTTATGAAGGAGTAAATATAGAAAATGCGTCTTTTGGTGGAACTATATGTGCTGAGAGAAATGCAATAAATAATGCTATTAGTCATGGAGAAAGAGAATTTAAAACATTATATTTAATGACAAGTAGTGATGAAATATGTTATCCATGTAATATTTGTAAACAAACTTTTTTGGAATTCTTTGATAGTAATGTTATATTTAATATAATGACTAAAAGTGGGAAAATGGAAGTAATGAGTTTTGAAAAAATAATGTCTACTACATTTACTAGGGAGGATTTAGTATGAAAAGTGGCTTTGTTAGTATAATTGGTAGACCTAATACTGGAAAAAGTACACTTTTAAATTCAATTATAAAAGAGAAAGTTGCGATTATTTCATCTAAACCACAAACTACTAGAAATTTAATTCAAGGAATATATAATGAAGATGATACACAAATTGTCTTTGTAGATACTCCAGGTATACATAAACCAATTGATAAATTAGGAGTAGCGCTAAATGATCAAGCATATTATTCTATAAATGATGTAGATATAGTACTTTTAGTCGTAGATGCTAGTGTTCCTTATGGAAAAGGAGATCAATTTATTATTGATAAGCTTCAGGATATAGATAAACCTGTATTTTTAGTACTTAATAAGATTGATAAGATGACTGACAACGAAATATTACTTAAGATAAATGAGTATAAGGATTTATATGAGTTTGCTGAAATAATTCCTGTATCAGCTTTAAAAAGTGATAATACGGATAGGTTAATAAGTGTACTTAAGAATTATTTACCTGATAGTGTTAAATATTTTATGGATGGTGAGACTACAACAAGTGAACTTGATTTTAGATTATCTGAATTAGTAAGAGAAAAAATATTTATTCATACTAATGAAGAAGTTCCACATTCAATTTCATGTAAGTTAATCGGATATGAAGAATATGAAGATATTGTTAAAATATATATTGATATAATAGTAGATAGAGAATCACTAAAGAAAATAATAGTTGGCTCAAATGGGCAGATGATTAAAACAATTGGGTATGAAGCAAGACTTGATATGGAAGAGTTATTAAAAAAGAAAGTATATCTTGAACTTTATTGTAAAACTATTAAAAAATGGAGAGAAAAAGATAAATATATTAAAGATTTAGGTTATTTAATTAATTCAGATGAATAATATTTTTTAAAATCCTACAATATAATATTGTAAGGAGAGAAAAATGACAAAAGAAGAAGCTTGGAAAAAATTTAAAGAAACTGGTAAAATAGAATATTATTTGGAATATAAGAAAGGAAAGTAGCATAAAGAAATAATCTTTATGCTTTAGTTTATACATGAAGATTATTAGTGTAGAAGGAATAGTAGTTGGAATGACTCCATATAAAGAAAGTAGTAAAATACTTAATATATTTACTCGTGAGTATGGAATTATTGGTTGCTATTCTAAAGGATGTAAAAGTATTAAAAGCAAACTTAGATTAATAAGTGAGAGATTTGCTTATGGTAAATTTCAGCTATCATATAAAGAAAATGGTTTATCTACTTTAATTGATGGAGATGTAATAGATTTTTTTACTAATATTAAAAGTGATATCGTAAAAATAAGTTATCTTACATATATATGTGACTTATCAACTAGAGTATACAAGGAATGTGAAAGTGAAGATATATATGACTTGATGATGTCTTCAATAAATAAAATAGAAGATAATTTTAATCCTAAGATTATTACAAATATTTTAGAACTTCAATATTTAAATTATATAGGAATTAATTTAAATTTAGATGAATGTGTTTCATGTGGGAATAGTAAAGTGGTTACTTTATCACTTGAAAAAGGTGGATATGTATGCTCAAAATGTAGGACTAATGAACCATTACTTGATGAAAAAGTTATGAAATTATTAAGATTATATTATTATGTAGATATATCAAAAATAAGTAATTTAGATATAGAAGATAATATATCAAATAAGATTAATATGATTATAGATGAGTATTATGATAGATATTCTGGAATTAGTACTAAGAGTAAGAGTTTTTTAAAAGAATTAGAATAGTTATTCAATTCTTTTTTATTTACAAAAATATAAGAGTAATATATAATACATATAGTATGATAGAGGTAAATATGATTGAAGAAGTAAAAATAAATAAAGAAGATAAAATTAATGAATTTGATTCCAAAGTAGATTATATAAAAAAATTGTATGAAAGAAATCCTAATAGAACAATAAATGAACTTAATAATTTAATAGTAGAGTTAACATGCAGAAAAAATAAAATTATAACTCCTAAAGTAGCATTTATATTATTTTCACTTCTTATAATATTTCTAGATATGTTAAATTATCATTTTGGTTTTTCTATTACGGCTAGTTATTTTTGTGGATCTTTATTTTTTTTAGAAGGATTATACTTTTGCTTATATTATTATCGTTTAGGTATTTTTGCTTTTCTTTTTCATGGCTTATGTGGTATTTCTATTATGTGTTTACCTATAGTAATTACAATATTAAAAAGTTTAAATACATTGAATAATTCTCTATATATAAAAGAATCATTAATTTTGTCTTTATCATTTATTATACTAGGAACAATAGGAATAATTATTTATAATATAAGTATGGATTTTAGAAAAAGTAAATATAGTTTAATTAGTGTATTATCATTATTTTTTATAGGTATTTTAATTATTTTGATAGTACCATTAATATTCAATATGACAATTTAAGTAAAATTATAATAGAGGTAAATATGAATGAATTAGATAAAACAATAAATGATTTAAAAGAGTTATATGAAGATAATCCAAAAGAAACATTAAATAGATCACAAAAAGTATTAAATGAATTATATCGAAATAGAAATGAAGAAAATATAATATTAGCATGTATTTTATTTTCAATTTCAATAGAATTATTAAGTTTTTTAAGTAATGATATTGCAATAATAATGTATTATTTTGTTGTTTCTATATTCTTTTTAACTGGTTTATTTTTAGGATTATTCATAAAATATATTGGAATACTTTTCTTATCTGGAATAGTAATGGGTTTTGGTGAACTTTATTATCCAATAATAACTGGTACATTAAATGATCCACTTATGACAGATAACCCAATATTAATGAAATTATTAATAATTATTTCATTAGTATTTATTATATTAGGAATAATAGGGGCGATTTATTATAATGTTAGTGAAAAAATTAGAGAGAAAAAATATAGTTTAGGAATTATTTTGCTATTATATTTTATAGGTATATTATTATCAATGATATTTATTAAAGTTTTTTATAAACCGGTTATTCCAATAATAGCTAATATATTATTTTAAAGAGTTAAACTCTTTTTTATTTTATAGAAAAATTTTTAAAAAATTAGCACTTTGGTATTGACTTTGCTAATTTATCATAATATAATATATCTGGCACTAAAGGAAATAGAGTGCTAAGAAGGAGGTATATGATGATAGGTACAAGACAAAAAGAATTACTTAAGACAATTATTGAAGAATATGTAAAATCTGCAAGACCTGTTGGAAGTAAAGCTTTATGTAAGAAATTTAAATGTTCAAGTGCTACTATTAGAAATGATATGGCCATGCTTGAAGATTTAGGATATTTAGAAAAAACACATATATCTTCAGGAAGGATTCCATCTGATGAGGGCTATAGGTATTATGTTGATAATTTAATGGAACCTAAAAAGATTAGTGGAGAGGATATGCTTAAACTTCAAACTATATTTAGTAATAAAGAGCTAGAATTAAATGATGCGATTACTAAGAGTTTAGAAATTATAAGTGATATTACTAACTACACATCTGTTGTTTTAGGTAAAGAATCTAGCGATAATTTACTTAAAAAGGTTGAAGTTGTTCCAATAACTAGTAGACAATTAATTGCAATATTAATTACAAATACTGGTCATATTGAGAATAAAAATATTATCTTAGATGACAATATACCATCTGAAGAAATAGCAAAAACTACTGAGTTATTGAATAAAATGCTCATAGGGACGCCAATAGATGAAGTTCCAAGTAAACTAGAGTTTGAAGTAAAACCAATTATAAGGAATTACATTCAAAATTATGAAGTAGTATATAATGCTTTTTATAATGCATTATCTAATTTTACTAGCGAAAGGGATGTTAAGTTTACTGGTAAAGCTAATATATTAAAACAACCAGAATTCAGTACAGTCGATGATGTTAAGAATATCATAAGTAAATTTGAAAGCAAAGATATGGTGAGTAAAATCGAAGAGGCTAATGATGAGGTTAAGATATATATTGGTAGCAAGAGTGATATAGATGATAATGTTACAGTAGTTAAGACTAAATATAAAGCAGGTGGTAGAGAAGGAACAATTGCAATAATTGGGCCTAAAAGAATGGAATATGAGCGTGTTGTGAATATGCTTGAATATTTAAAAGAAAATATTGAAGCTAAAGGAAAGGAAAATATAATTGAAAAAGAAAGTTAATAAAGAAAAAGAAGAATTAGATAATAGATGTTCATGTGATGAATCTTGCGATTGCGGTTGCCAAGAAGGAAAAGAATGCACATGTGATGAGTGTCATTCTCCTGAAATTGAAGATTGTACATGTGAAGAAGATGCTTGTGAAAGTGAAGAAACTTGTTGTGGTTCATGTGATGGATGCAGTGGGTGTGGAGAAATTGATAATGAATCAATTATTCAAATATTAGATGCTAGAAATAAAGAACTTGAAGAAAAATATATGCGTTTACAAGCAGAATATTTAAATTTCAAAACTAGAACTCAAAATGAGGTGAGTAGAATGCTTCAATATGAGGGAGAGGATTTCATTAAAGAATTATTACCAATTAAAGATAATCTTGAAAGAGCTATTATGATGGATGATAATGACTTAGGAGATGAGGTAAGTAAGTTCTTAAGTGGAATTAAATTAATATTAGGAAATATTACTACATTATTTGAAAAATTTCAAATAAAAGAAATAGATTGTTTAGGACTTGAATTTGATCCAAATGTTTCGGAAGCAGTACTTGTAGAACATGATGAAAATAAACCTGAAAATGTTGTTCTTGAAGTATTAGCAAAAGGATACAAATATAAAGATAAAGTCATTAGACATGCTGCCGTTAAGGTAAATAAATAATTATAAAGGAGAGATGAAATATATGGCAAAAATTAATAAAGTTATAGGTATAGATTTAGGTACAACAAATAGTTGTGTATCTGTATTAGAGGGTGGAGAACCAAAGGTTATCCCAAATGCTGAAGGAAATAGAACAACTCCTTCAGTAGTAAGTTTTAAAAACGGAGAAGTTAGAGTAGGAGATGTTGCTAAAAGAGAAGCTCAAACATCTACTAATGTAATTAGTTCTATTAAAAGATTAATGGGAACTAAAGAAAAAGTTGAAGCAGAAGGTAAAAAGTATACACCAGAAGAAATTAGTGCTAAAATTTTAATGAACTTAAAAGAGACTGCTGAGGCATATCTTGGTGGTGAAGTATCAAAAGCAGTTATTACTGTTCCTGCATACTTTAATGATGCTCAAAGACAAGCAACTAAAAATGCCGGTAAAATTGCTGGATTAGAAGTTGAAAGAATTATAAATGAACCAACAGCAGCAGCACTTGCATATGGTCTTGATAAACAAGAAAATGCTCATACAGTACTTGTTTATGACCTTGGTGGTGGTACATTTGATGTTTCAATATTAGAATTAGGTGATGGAGTTTTTGAAGTAAAAGCAACTAGTGGAAATAATCACTTAGGTGGAGATGATTTTGATAATGCAATTATAGATTACATTGTTAAAGAATTTAAGAAAGAAAATGGAGTAGATTTATCAAAAGATAAACTTGCTATGCAAAGACTTAAAGAAGGTGCTGAAAAAGCTAAAAAAGATTTAAGTGGAGTTAAAACTACTCAAATTAGTTTACCATTTATAACTCAAGGAGAGAATGGACCTTTACATGTTGATATGACTCTTACTCGTGCTAAATTTGAAGATTTAATTGGAGATTTAGTTGAATCAACTAGAAAACCAGTTAGAGATGCTTTGAAAGAAGCTAAATTAAAGAAAGAAGATATTGATAAAGTATTACTTGTTGGTGGTTCTACAAGAATTCCAATGGTTCAAGAATTAGTTAAAGAAGAACTTGGAAAAGAACCAAGTAAAGAAGTTAACCCAGATGAAGTTGTTGCAATGGGAGCTAGTATTCAAGGTGGAGTTTTAACTGGTGAAGTTAATGATTTAATATTACTTGATGTAACACCATTATCACTTGGTATTGAAACATTAGGTAATGTTATGACAGTATTAATACCAAGAAATACTACAATTCCAACAACTAAGAGTCAAGTATTTAGTACTGCGGCTGATAATCAACCAGCTGTTGATATTCATATCTTACAAGGTGAAAGACCAATGGCTATGGATAATAAAACTTTAGGTCACTTCCAACTTACTAACATCCCACCAGCACCAAGAGGAGTACCTCAAATTGAAGTATCATTTGATATAGATGCTAATGGTATTGTTAATGTTAAGGCTAAAGATTTAGGAACAAATAGAGAACAAGCCATTACAATAACAGCATCAACTAATTTAAGTGATGAAGAAATTGATAGAATGATGAAAGAGGCTGAAGCTAATAAAGAAGCAGATAATAAACGTAAAGAAGAAGCTGAAATTAGAAATGATGCAGAACAAATGGTATTTGCTACTGAAAAAACATTAAAAGATTTTGGTGATAAAGTTAAAGAAAAAGAAAAAGAAGAAATAGAAGAGTTATTAAAAAATACTAAAGATGCTTTAGAAAAAGATGATATTGATGATATTAAGAAAGCAAGTGAAGAATTAAGCAATAAGATAATGGAATTATCATCAAGAATATATCAAGAACAAGCAGCAGAATCTCAAGCAGCAGCAGAAAATGCAACAAATGATGAAGATGAAGAAGAAGATAATAAAAAAACTTCTAAAAAATCAAAAGCTAAAGACGCTGAATTTGAAGAAAAATAATTTTTGAAATATTGGGGCTCTAATATGAGCCCTTAATTAATATAAGAAATTTAATAAAATTTAAGGAGAGATTATGAATTATAAATGGGATTTAACTAGGATGTTTAAAGATGAAGAAGAATATAAAGATACAATAGATAAGGTAAATAAAAAACTAGATGAAATTATAAAATATAAAGGTAGAATACTAGAAAATGAGAATACTTTATATGAATTATTAGAATTAGATAATGATATAGATTTTTTAGTTTCTAGGCTTTATGTATATGCTTATTTATCTTTTTATGATAATATGGCTGATGTTAAATTTCAACAATATAAAGAAGAATGTAATTCATTATATATCAGATCTACTAGTGTAAGAAGTTTTATTACACCAGAGTTATTAGAGTGTGATTTTTCTTTGATTGAGGATTATATTTCTAAAAATAAAAAATTAGAAAAATATAAAGTAGCTTTAGAAAGAATGTTCAGGAATAAACCGCATATATTAAGTGAAAAAGAAGAAAAAATATTAAGTGATGTATCTGAAATAATGAGTACACCAGATGATGCTTTTTCCGCTCTTAATAATGTTGATGTTAAATTTGGTAAGATTAAAGATGAAAATGGAGAAAAAGTAGAATTAACATCATCTAACTATACAAAGTTTTTATCATCTAAATGTGAAAGAGTAAGAAAAGAAGCATTTAAAAAGAAACATGCTTTTTATAAAAATCATATAAATACACTTAGTTCACTATATATAGGTCAAATTAAGAATGATGTATTTTATTCAAGAACTAGAAAGTATAATAGTGTACTTGAGGCTAATTTATTTTCTGATAATATTGATCCTAAATTATATAAGACATTAATTAAAATAACTAATAAAAATACTAAGTATTTAAAAGAATATTATAAAATTAAATCCTCTTCCATTGGAAAGAAGATGCATATGTATGATACTTATTTAAATACAAGTAAAGTAGTAGAAAAAGATATCAAGTATGAAGATGCAATAAAGTTAGTTAATGAAGCATTAAAACCATTAGGAGAAGATTATTTAAATAAATTTAATTATTTAGTTAATAATAGATGTGTTGATGTATTTCCAAAAGATAAAAAAAGAAGTGGAGCATATCAATGGGGAAGTTATAAAGTACTTCCATATGTATCTTTAAATTATGAGAATAATATGGATAGTGTAAGTACATTTGCTCATGAAATGGGGCATGCTATGCATACATATTATAGTGATGAAAATCAAGATTTCTTATATGCAGCATATCCAATCTTTTTAGCAGAAATTGCATCAACAGTTAATGAGGTTTTATTATCTGAATATTTATTAAAAAATGCAACTGATAAGGATGAGAAAATATACTATATTATTGAGTTTTTAGATAAATTTAAAGCAACGGTTTATAGACAAGTGATGTTTGCAGAATTTGAAGATATTGTTCATACACATTATGAAAATGGAAACTCTTTAACTAAAGAATATTTATGTGATACTTATTTAAAATTAGTTAAACATCATTTTAGTCCATCTGTTATTATAGATAAAGATATTCAATATGAATGGTCTAGAATACCTCATTTTTATAGTTCATATTATGTATATAAATACGCTACTGGTTTTATAAGTGCTTTAATTATTGCTGATAGATTACTAAATGATAGTACATTTAAAGATAAATATATTAAATTTCTAAGTAGTGGTGGTAGTAAATATCCACTTGAATTATTAAAAGATATAGATATAGATTTAACAGATGAAAAAGTTATAAATAAAGCATTTGAATTATTTAATGATAAAGTTTCAATGTTAAAAGATTTAGAAAGCGGTGAATAAAAATGGCTAAGAGAGATTATTATGAAGTTTTAGGAGTGTCAAAAGATGCTTCTGAGCAAGAAATAAAAAGTGCATTTAGAAAGAAAGCAAAAGAATTTCATCCAGATGTAAATAAGAGCCCAGATGCAGCTGATAAATTTAAAGAGGCTCAAGAAGCATATGCATGTTTATCAGATAAAGATAATCGTGCTAAATATGATAAATATGGTCATGCTGCATTTGAAAATCCAACTGGAGGTGCAGGAGGAGCATATCAAGGAAATCCTTTTGGTAATTTCGATTTTGGAGATATATTTGATGACTTATTTGGTGGAGGCTTTGGATCTTTTTCATCTTTTAATACAGGAAGAGGAAGTCAAAATCGTGCTAGAAAAGGAGCCGATACTTTATATGGAATTAAAATAGATTTCATGGAAGCTGTATATGGATGTAAAAAAGATATTGAAATAGAATATTATGAAAAATGTGATGATTGCGATGGTCTTGGAGGACACAAAGAAGTAACTTGTGATGAATGTGATGGTAGAGGATTTATAATTAGACAAACAAATACAATACTTGGTGCAATTCAAACAAAGTCATCTTGTAGTGCATGTAATGGAAAAGGAAAAGTATTTAAAACAAAATGTAATACATGTCGTGGAACTGGAAAGATTAAGGTTAATAAGACATTAACAATTGATATCCCAGCTGGTATTGATAATGGAGAGCAACTAAGAATTAGTGGTAAAGGTGAGGTTGGAGTAAATGGTGGACCAAATGGTGACTTATATCTTCAATTTAGAGTTACACCACACGAATTATATAAAAGAGATGGTGATGATATTTATATAGATTTACCTGTTACTATAACTGATTTATGTCTTGGATGTAAAAAAACAATCATGACAATGGATGGTGAAGTAGAATTAAAGATAAAAGAAGGTACTCAACCAGGAGATACTCTTAGAATTAAAGGAAAAGGTATTAATAATCCAGATTCATGGAAAAAAGGTGATTTTTATTGTGTAATTAAATTAGTAATACCAACTGATTTATCAAGAAAGCAAAGAAATATATTAGAAGAATTAGATGAAACAAATCTTGAAGATGATATAATATTTAAAAAATTTAAGAGATTAAACAAATAAAAATTAAGTCCAAACATGGACTTTTTTTTATGTATGTAATGATTAGAGTAAAGAGTTAATGGTAAAATCTGCATGTTAAAAGTTATTACAGGTTTG